>NZ_KV809410.1:0-1244 GCF_001812555.1 Micrococcus sp. HMSC067E09
TGGGCTGACCCCGTTTCGTAGGTCCAGTCGTTATGAGAGCCGTCCTGTTGCCCGCGGCCGCGGGCAGGGAGACTGGTCAGATCATGACGAACAGCAGGAAGCGTCACACCCCCGAGCAGGTCGTCCGTAAGCTCGGGCAGGCCGACAGGATGCTCGCCGATGGTCAGGACGTCGCGGCGGTGTGCCGGGAGCTCGGGGTGTCCGAGCAGACGTACTACCGGTGGCGGAACCAGTACGGCGGCCTCAAGGCCGACGACGCAAAGCGCCTAAAGGAGCTGGAGAAGCAGAACGCGACCCTGAAGCGTCTGCTCGCGGAAGCGGAGCTGGAGAAGGCCGCGCTCAAGGAGCTGGCTGAGGGAAACTTCTAAGCCCGGACAGGCGCCGCGCCGCCGTCGATCACCTCAAGCGCAAGTTGCGGGTGAGCGAACGGATGGCGTGCCGTCTGGTCGGGCTGAGCCGCTCCGCGTACCGGCGACCGCTCAAGGGCGACACGGTCGCGGACCCGGATCGGGCGCTCAGGGAGTGGCTGCGCGCCTGGGCGAAGGACCATCCCCGCTACGGGTATCGGCGGGCGTATCACGACGCCCGCGCCGAGGGGTGGGTGGTGAACCACAAGAAGATCCAACGCCTGTGGCGTGACGAAGGGCTCCGGGTCCCGCAGCGGCGTCGACGCAAGCGCGTCGGGTCCTCGACCGTCGACGCGCCGACGGCGGACGCGCCGAACGTGGTGTGGGCGGTGGACTTCCAGTTCGACGCCGACGAGCACGGACGACCGATCAAGATCTGCTCGATCGTCGACGAACACACCCGGGAGTGCATCGGCGGCCTCGTGGAGCGCTCGATTACCGCCGACCGACTCACCGCCCACCTCGAGGACCTCGTCGCCGCCCGGGGCGCCCCGGCGGTGCTCAGGTCGGACAACGGGCCGGAGTTCATCAGCGAGGCGATGGCCGACTGGGCCGGCACCCGCACCGGCCTGTCCTACATCCCTCCGGGCTCGCCGTGGCGCAACGGGTACGTCGAGTCGTTCAACAGCCGGATCCGCGACGAGTGCCTCAACATCAACAGCTTCTACTCGCTGCTGCACGCACAGGTCATCATCGGCGACTGGAAGGACGAGTACAACCACCACCGCCGGCACTCCTCGCTCGGCTACCTAACCCCAGCCGAGTACGCTCGGCAGTGCACCCATCAAATGGAAACCGACGACTCACAGAACGTCCGGACCGAATGAAGGGGGCGGC
>NZ_KV809411.1:0-28833 GCF_001812555.1 Micrococcus sp. HMSC067E09
GGCAAGAACCTCATGACCCACAACAACTAGACTGCCGCGGGTGGACTTCGGCGCCTACTTTCGGCTTCTCAAGGACTCGCGCATCCGGAACCTGCTGGGCGTGGGGTTCATCGCGCGCTTCCCGCACAGTGCGGCGGGCGTGATCCTGACCTTCCACGTCGCGGCGACGATGGGCCTGGGGTACGGCACCGCCGGCTTCGTGGTCGCGGCCATGACGCTGGGCATCGCGGTGGGCGCCCCCTGGCGCGGCCGGGTGATCGACAACAAGGGCCTGCGCCGCGCCCTGATCCCCTCGGTGATCGGTGAGGCGCTGATCTGGCCGGTGGTGGCGTATCTGCCGTTCCCGTTCATCCTTGCCGGCGTCTTCCTCGGCGGCGTGCTCACCGTTCCGGTGTTCTCCGTGGTGCGGCAGGGGCTGGGCGTGCTGGCCAAGGGCCGGGACCGGCAGACGGCGTTCGCCCTGGACTCGATCATCACCGAGGGCGTGTTCATCATCGGCCCGACGCTCGGCGGCATCATCGCGGCCACCGGCAACTCGTCGCTGGGCCTGGTGGTCGTGGGCCTGTCCGGCGCGGTGGGCGGCGCCCTGCTGATGTGGTTCAACCCGCCGACCCGCTCCTGGCAGCTGGAGGCCGGCCCGCAGCGCGAGGACGCCTATACGGAGGAAGAAGACCGTGAGCAGGCGGTGGCCCAGGCGGTCACCGGCGCCCCCATGCACCTGGACGTGGCGGCGGCGGACCTGGCCACCGGCGCGATCCCGGTGGTCACCTCCGCCATCCCGGCCGTGACCGGCGCGCTTCCGGTGATCGCCGCGGACGGATCCGGTCCGGTGTCTCCGGACGCCCGGGCCCGCCGGACCGGGCGCGCCGAGCGTCTGCGGCAGTGGCGCCGGAACTCGTTCGGGTGGATGAACCGGGCCTCGGTGGCCACGCTGCTGGTGGCCGTGGGTGCCGGCTTCTGCCTGATCGGCACCGAGGTGTCCATCATGGCCACGCTGCAGCACGCGGGGCAGGCCGCCTCGGTGGGTGTGGTCTTCGCCCTGTGGTGCGGTGCCTCCGCGGTGGGCGGGGTGTTCTACGGAGCCACGCATCGGGACGTCTCCCCGACCGTCCTGATGGGCCTGTTCGCCCTGGCCTCCCTGCCGATGGCCCTGGCCTGGGATCTGTGGTCCCTGGCGCTGCTGTCCATCCCGTCCGGCCTGCTCACCGCGCCCACGCTGGCGGCGGCCTCGGGCCGGCTGTCCCGGCTGGTGCCGGAGGAACGCCGCGGTGAGGCGATGGGCTTCTACGGCTCCTGCATGACGGCCGGCTCGGCGGCAGGCGCCCCGCTCTGCGGCGCCGCGATCGAGGCCTTCTCCCCGGTGGCCGGCTTCTACACGGCCGGTGCGGTGGGTGCGGTGATCGCCGTGGCCTCCCTGCTGCTCTCGGCCAGCGCCCGCCGCCGCGGCATCCACGGGGAGTACTGAGCCCTCGGGGCAGCGCCCCTTCTTCCCGACGACGGCACTCGCCTCGTCCTTCCCGGTCCGGCTGACATGATGGGCGGCATGGACACCTATCCCACGCGCCGTTCGACCGTCTACGGGGAGGCCGTGGTGGCCTCCTCCTCGCCGCTGGCAGCCGCCGCGGCCCAGGAGGTGCTGGCCGAGGGCGGCACCGCCGCCGACGCCGCCGTGGCCGCGGCCATGTGCCTGACCGTGGTGGAGCCGACGAACAACGGGATCGGCGGAGACCTGCTGGCGCTCGTCTGGGACGGGGAGCGACTGCACGGGCTCAACGCCTCCGGCCGCAGCCCGCGGGCGTGGACCCCGGAGCACTTCGCAAAGTATCAGGAGATGCCCAAGCGCGGCTGGGACTCGGTGACCGTGCCCGGCGCGGTGTCCGGGTGGCGGGCGCTGTCCGAGCGGTTCGGGCGCCTGGAGTTCGCACGGCTCGGCCGGGACGCCGTGCGCCATGCCGAAGAGGGCTGGCGGGTCGGGCCGATCGTGGCCCAGGACTGGGCGCGTGCCGCCGGGATCCTCGGGGAGATCGAGGACTTCGCGGACACTTTCATGCCCGGCGGTCGGGCCCCGCGCGAGGGGGAGAAGGTGGTCTTCGCCGACCACGCCGCGACCCTCCGGGAGATCCTCGCCACCGGCGGGGAGTCCTTCTATCGCGGTGCGCTCGTCGAGCGGATCGTGGCCCACGCCGAGGCCGGCGGGGGACTGCTGGGTGCGCAGGACCTGGCGGAGCACGAGGTGGAGTGGTGCGAGCCGATCACCGCATCCTGGGCCGGGCACGAGCTGTGCGAGATCCCGCCGAACAGCCAAGGGCTGGCTGCGCTGGTGGCGATCCGGATCCTCGAGCGGCTGGGCGTGGACCCGGGCGCCGGCGCGGACCCGGACGACGCGGAGACCGTCCACCTGCAGGTGGAGGCGATGCGACAGGCCCTGACGATCCTCCACGGGGACATCGCGGACCCGGCCTGGACGCGGACCGAGGTGGAGGACATCCTGTCCGACGAGGCGATCGACGCGATGGCCGCGCGAATCAGCCGGGGGCGAGCGGCCGTCGTCGTGACCGAGCCGCCGACGGCCGGCGGCACGGTGTACCTGTCCGTGGGCGACGCGCACGGGATGATGGTCTCCCTCATCCAGTCCAACTACTACGGCTTCGGCTCCGGGCTGGTGGTGCCGGGGACGGGCATCGCCCTGCACGACCGCGGCGCCGGGTTCGTGCTCACCGATGGGCACCCGAATCAGGTGGCCGGCGGCAAGCGGCCCCTGAACACGATCATCCCCGGCTTCCTGACCCGCGGCGGGCAGCCGGTGTGCGCGTACGGCGTGATGGGCGCGCCGATGCAGCCGCAGGGGCACCTGCAGGTGATGCACCGGCTGCTGGCCGGGCAGTCGCCGCAGGAGGCGTTGGACGCTCCGCGCTGGTTCGTGGAGGGCGACGGCGAGCTCAAGTTGGAGGTCGGATGGTCCGACGAGGTGGCCGCCGCGCTCGAGGCGAAGGGCCACCGCGTGACGCGGACGGGCGCGGGGGACCGCACCTACGGCGGAGGGCAGGCCGTGTGGCGCCTGCCGAACGGCGGGTACGCCGGCGGCTCCGACCCGCGCAAGGACGGCCACGCGGAGGCGCGGTAAAGCGACGGTTAGCCAAAGGTCTGGCACCTTGGTGCCAAGTTCTTTGACTTTAGTACCAGGGTCTCGACACCGTTGCAGATGAAGTGGTTTGCTGAATTCAGCTCGCTAGCCAGTGAGCTACGACACACCTAGTCAAAGGAGGGTGACATGTCTGTCATTCAGGATGTTCTCCAGCAGGATCGAGAGCGGATATGATTCGTGCTGTAAGTGGCCTGACATTTGCGAGCGATCAGTTCGGTTACGCGCCAGTCAATGTCGCGGTGATTGAAACTGATGGAGATCTGCAGCCGACCGATAATTTCAGGGCTTGTGAGGATCGTATGTCAGACCTGGGCCTAAATGTACTGCGGAACAGTATGGATGATTTGTATATGGATCCGTTCTTCGTCTATTGTCGTGAGCAGCAGGACATTATCCCGAAGGCATGTAAAGATTGCAAGTTCCTGGCAATCTGTGGTGGTGGTCGTGTCACTACTCGCTTTTCAAGGGAAGAGGGGTTTGCGCGCCGGACTATCTACTGTAACGATCTCTACCGCATGTTCGACCATATCGAGAGGGTACTGACCTCACGCGGGGTGGCGACGCAGTACTCGAATGCCTGAGCTTCACATGTCAAGACCACAGTCATTTCGTAGTGAATCGGCATTCCGGATTGCGTGGGTGGCTCTAGCCCCACTTCGCGCAACGACGCCATTCCAGACGGTCGCTGTGTCGTTCTGGTTGATTGACCGAGGCGGAAGTTTCACGCAGGTAGGCCTTGCCGTTGCCTTGCCTACATTTGCTGCGCTAGTGGGAATTGTTCTTGGAGGGTGGCTGACAGACAGGAGCAATCCTCTAAGGCTGCTGCTATGGCAGAATATAGTGGCTCTTTGCATAGCCCTGACCTTGTTGCTCTCGGGGCGAATGGAGCAATACTCCGAGGTCGCTGTTATTGCAACGATCAGTGTCTATGGACTTGTTAATGGTCTATCAGGTCCAGCTGCAAGAGCTCTCACTCCACGTTTGCTAGATGAAAGCAGATATAATTTTGGAAATTCTGTATATTCATCGATAACGAACTTGGCGACGATTATTGGGCCCCTTTTTGGTGGAGTAGTTTATTCTTCGGCAGGTTTTGAGTGGTGTATTTTAGCCAACATTGGTGCATTGTTATTTGGCGCTATTATTATGTTTGTTCTGTCAGTAAGGACAAGGACATCGAGAGTACTGGCGGATGGAGCCGGTGAGGTCGGCTTTATTGCGGGTGTCACAGCCGCCCTGAAGTTTGCTGTCGCGACGCGATGGCTTCTTGTCTTAATGGGTGTCGATGCTGTAATAGATGTAGTGACGGCTGGCCTATTCCAAACTGGCTTCCGCGCCTTGAGTGCGCCGCTAGGTGGCTCTGCTGTATTCGGTGTCGTTATGGCGGCCTATGGCATTGGTGCTATTGCTGGCGCATGGGCGGCTGGCCAGTCTCGGGGTTGGGGGCTGAAGGCATTCGCGGTCGTTATGGTTGCAAACATAGGTCAGGCGCCGCTGATTGCAGTTCTGCCAATTGTGGATGTCGGTCCGATGTTGTTTATGCTAGTTTGGGTCGGCGCTTTGAATGGATATGCAAATGTTGTTTATATGTCCTTTGTGTTCTCAAGGATACCGGCCTCCATGGCTGGTCGAGTTTCCTCCCTCCTGATGGCTGCCAGCTTGTCATTGCAGCCGGTTGGTATTGCTTGTTTTGGCGCAATAGTTGATGTTATAGGCGTTGTTAACCTGTTTCTCGTTTGCGCTGGTGTGCTTCTTGTAGTCTCGGTGGTGGCATTGGTCCTTTGGCGTGGGATTAAGTCTCAACTGCGGCTGGAGGTCACTGACGGGCAGTAGTTCGTTTCATATGGACGGACGAGTGAACTCAGGATTTCACTTTGAGTGTTTACCCTTTTGCGACTGATGATCTGGCCTCTCCAATCTGTGGCGATGCCTCTCATTGCCGTTGGTGCGGTCTGAACGGGACCCTCACATGTCCTGAGGCCGGGCGCCTTGCCCTGCGTGAGATGCCGAAATCTGACGAGGCGTTATTATCGCAACATTTCGTGGATGCGCTGGACCATGAGGTCGGTGAGCGCCTCGTCGTAGTCATCTGTGGAGGAGTCCATGAACAGGTGGCCGGCGGTGTCGTACTCGAAGAGGTCGGCCGGGTTGTCCGGCTCCTCGGCGGAGGCGGCGTAGGAGCGTGCCAGCGGCAGGTCCTCGTCCTTCACCCACGGGTCCTCGGTGGCCAGGTGCACCTGCAGGGCCACGTGAGGCATCCACAGAGGGGCGTAGGCGTTCAGCGGCAGGGCGGCGGACATGGCGATGCAGGCGCGGAACGCCGGGACGGTCTGCGCGGCCTTGAAGGCGGGGCAGACGCCCATGCTGATGCCGGCCAGCACGGAGGCCTGGCGGTATTCGGCGGTGGCGGCGATGCCGCGGGAGACGATCTCGTCCATGCCGACCTGCTGCAGGTGGGCGACGCCCTCCCCCACGGTGGCGAAGGTCGTGCCCTCGTACAGGTCCGGCAGATGCACCGTGTGGCCGCCGGCCTCGATCCTCTCGGCGAGAGTACGGACGCCGTCGGTGAGGCCGAGCGCGTGGTGGAACAGCAGGATCTGGCTCATGCGCTCAGCCTAGAGCAGATGGGGTCGGTGTCCTCTGCCGGGGGAGGCGTTTCACAGGTGGGCTTCGGTGCGCCGTCGCGTCCCACGGTGCGCGCAGGTCACGGCGGTGGGAAGGGGAGCTGGGCAGGAGCTCCGGGCTCGGGGTGGTCGGCGTCGATCAGGACGGCGCGCCCCGGCACGTGCAGGACCTCGGTAAGCCTGGGCCACATCATCCGCTGCTCCGGGGTGGTGCCGGCCGGCACGTAGAGCCGACGGGGCAACTGCGCGAGCAGGCGCGAGGAGGCCAGCTCCCGGCCGCCGACGGCGGCGACGCGGATACCACGCGATCCGTCCGTGCCGAGGTGGTGGACCAGGAGCTCCTCCAGTCCGCGATAGGACCGAGGGCAGCGCACTGAGGACCAGGCCGCCCACCCGGAGATCAGCAGGGTGCCGCCGGTCTCTGCCAGTGCGGCCACAGACTCGAGGACTGCCTCGACGGGCTCCTGCGGTCCGTCCGGGGTGAGGACACGCCAACGGCGGGGAACGTCGTGTGGGGTGCCGTCCCGTTCTGACTCCGGTGCCCCGGTGCCGTCGAGGTGGAGGACATGCTCGCCTGCGCCGATAAGGTCCTGCCGAAGCCGTGCGATCAGCAGATCGCGGCCCCCTCCCGGCTCGATGAGCCAGGCGGTGCTCGCCTCCGGCCCCTCGCCGGCATCGAGTCGACGATGGCGACCGGACGCGGTGTCGTCCACGAGGGCGAGCGGAACGGCCCCCGATGCCTGCGGGGTCCAGCTCTCCGGCAGCGGCGGAGACAGGATCGGGTCCGGGACGGGAAGGGCGGCCCCCTCCGTGAGGGCGGCCAGCTCGGCGACGACCTCGCTCCAGAGGGTCGGGGCGACCTGCTGGATCTCTGCGGCCCCGCGACGGACCCAACGGCGGGCGGCGTCAGAGCGGACCCACGTCGCGGCCCGGAAGGTGCGTGGTTCCCGCCCCTGCCCGACATGGATGACGGTTCCCGGCTGATCCGACGGAATGCGTGCCGCCCCGGCAGACCCGGTCAGGTCCCACGACTCCTGCTCCGTGGCTGTGCGTAGGCAGAGCACCGAACCGAGATTCGAGCGGATGTCCGCACTCACGCTCCCGGTCGCCCGCTGAGTCGCCAAGACAAGGTGGAATCCGAGGGATCGCCCGGTGGCTGCAAGACGGCGCAGCACCTCGGAGGCCTCCGGGTGTTCGTCGATGAGCACACGCAGTTCGTCCACTGCCACGACGAGCCGGGGGAGCGCCATGCCCGGAACTCGGCGGCGGAGCTCGGGATAGTCGCTCACGCGGTGGGCCGCGAACAGCTCCTCGCGGCGGCGGAGCTCGGCGCCGACGGCGTCCAGCGCACGGAGGGAGGCGGAGGCGACGTGGTTGGTCTCCACGCTCATGGTGTGGGGCAGCTGCTCGAGACACGAGAACGAGGCACCGCCCTTGAAGTCCAGCAGGACGAGCGCCACCTCGGACGGTGGGTGTGTGGCACACAGCCCGGTCAGCATCCCCAGGAGCAGGTCGGACTTGCCGGACCCGGTGGTGCCGGCGACGAGGACATGGGGCCCGTCCGCCACGAAGTCGAGGTCGACCTGGGCATGGGCGCCCTCGTCCGGACCGACGAGGGGCGTCACCAGCTCCTCCACCGCAGCCCGGACACCCGGTGCCGTGGGCACGCGCAGGGGCGTCGGAGCGGTTCCGCGCCGCAGGCCAGGTGCTGCTGCGGCCACATCCGAGGCGATCTCCTCCATCCACCAGCAGGCGGTGCGGACGGAGACCTCGCAGGCGTGGAGATCCTCCAGGTCTTGACCTTCGGCGCCGAGGCGGGCACTGCCGTCGCTGAGGTCGATCAGGTCCTCGCCATCGGAGGCGCGGACTGCGCCTTCCACCACCGTCACCTCGGCCCAGCGCTCGCCGGGCGACGGGACGGCCGTGGCGGAGCCGGCAGGGCAGCGCCGCGACCACGCCCGCCGGAGGGGAGCAACGATCCGCCCGGACGGCAGCGTGAGCAGGACGCCCGCCGCACCCGGTCCGGTCTGCCACAGCAGGCCGGCGTCCGCGGAGCAGACGGCGAACCCGAGGCCACGGCGCGAGGTCTGAAGCAGCAGCTGAACCACCAGCCACCGAAGGACGCCGTCGTGTTCGGGCCCGGCGCCGGCCACGCGCACGGCCGCCCCGGGGGTCGGACGGCTCAGCACCGGCTGTCGACGCACCGTGTCGGGGCGCCAGCGCTCCTGGCGCACCGGGTCGTCGACGGGGAGTTCTCCTATTCCCGAGCCCCAGCGCAACACCGGCGGCAAGAACGTGGTTCCGCGATCCTCCGCAGCGGCGTCGGCCTGCAGCGCAAACCTGTCGGCCGAAGGGGACCGGCACGCCCGGGTGAGCGACAGCGGAGTGAGGGCGCTGCGCTCCCGTTCCTCGATGAGAGCGTCCACCCGAGCGTGCAGGCGCCGGCGGAACAGGGTCCTGCTGCGACGCTGCAGCCCGAGCATCGTCCCCACAGCGACCACGGAGAGCAGCCCGAACAGCAGGAAGAACGCGCGTCCCGTGCTCACGGCCAGCACCACGCCGAGCAGCAGTGGTCCCACAGCCATGACGGCGGGGAGCACCAGGGACATCGGCGCCGGTGCGCCGGAGGTGTCGACGCGGGCCGTCGGCGGCACGGCGGCAGGCGGCAGCGGTTCTTCGGGGCCGCGCGCCACCACGATGTCGGTCGTGCCCACAGCAACGGGCGACGCGTTCTGCCACGGCGAGGGACCGTCGTCGTCCACGCAGAGGCCTGACGAGGAGGCCGTCAGGGCGACGGGACGGGCCGGGGCGGTCGGATCCGCCAGACGCCACCGGCTGCCGCCGCGGCCGACCGTGGTGCCGCCCCTCGGGAACGGCACGACGTGTCCGGCGTCCGGGCCGCTCGCGGCCACGAGGCTCAGCTCCGGTCCCCGGAGGCGTCGATGCGCACCGGGCGGACGGGCGATGTAGCGGAGGTGGGAGCCTCGGCGGCTCTCACACTCGAGCACGACGTCGGGGAAGTGCTCGGCCACAGCGCGGTCCTGATCCGCGGGGTGCGGCGGCAGGTCGGACACGATCCAGCTCTCGATGCCGGACATCCCCACGATCTCCACCGTCCAGGACATCAGGGCTCCCCTCCGTCGGTCGTGTCCGCGACCTGCCGCCGCGGCCGACGGCGCCGGCATCCCGTTCCCGGCGTCGCCGTGCGTCCCACCTTGCCCTGACGCCCGTACCGGGCGTCGAGTCAGGGCCGCGATCTGTGGAAAACCCTTCTCCGGGGCATGTCGGGTCCGCTCGCGGCACGCGTTGTCCACAGGTTCCGGAGGTGTGAGCCAGGCCACGGTACTGTGGGTGCCGGCGCAAGGGATGGCGCCGGAAACGGGAGACCCCAGCGGAGGGGGCTGCATCGGCATGTGCAGGAGGGACCAATGGAAGCAGTGCGCATCCTCGAATCGGAGTTGCGTGAGCTCATCCGACGGCGTGACATCGACCCCCAGCTGGAGCCCGAGTCGATGCGCAGGCTCATCAGCGACGCCACCACGGACTACGAATCCCGGGCCATGAAGGGGTCCCTTCCCGCGCTCAAGGACCCCTCCGAGACCCAACAGTGGCTCTTCGACCTGCTCGCCGGATTCGGTCCGCTCCAGCCTCTGCTGGACGACCCGAGCGTCGAGGAGTTCTGGTTGAACGCACCGGACGCGGTCTACTGCGCCCGCTCCGGACGCTCCGAGCTGACCGGCATCGTGCTCACGGAGCAGCAGGTCCGCGACACCGTGGAGATGATGCTCAAGTCCTCCGGGCGCCGCCTGGACCTGTCCACGCCGTTCGTGGACGCATCGTTGCCCGACGGCTCCCGTCTCCACGTCGCGATCCCGGACATCACCCGGCGGCACTGGGCCGTGAACGTCCGGAAGTTCATCGCCCGGGCGAACCGCCTGGACGATCTCGTGCGCGGCGGCTCGCTCACCGTCCAGGCCGCGAAGTTCCTCGACGCCGCCGTGTCCTCCGGCATGAACATCCTGGTCTCCGGGGCCACCCAGGCCGGAAAGACCACCATGCTCAACTGTCTGGCGGCCTCGATCGGGCCGCGGGAACGGGTGATCACCGTGGAGGAGATCTTCGAACTTCAGCTGCCGGTCCGTGACGTCGTCGGCATGCAGTGCCGCCAGCCGAACCTCGAAGGCCACGGAGAGATCCCGCTGCGACGCCTCGTCAAGGAGGCACTGCGCATGCGGCCGGACCGCCTCATCATCGGTGAGGTCCGGGAAGCGGAGTCACTCGACATGCTCGTGGCACTGAACTCCGGCCTGGCCGGCATGTGCACCATCCACGCGAACTCCGCCTCCGACGCCCTCACCAAGCTCTGCACCCTGCCCCTGCTGGCCGGGGAGAACATCTCGCGGAACTTCGTCGTGCCGACCGTGGCGACCTGCATCGACGTGGTCGTGCACTGCGCCCGGGACCGGCAGGGCCGCCGCCAGGTGGAGGAGATCCTCACCGTCGGCTCGCGGGTGGAGGACGGCGTCATCGAGACCTCGACCCTGTTCCGCAGGGACAGCGAGGGGCAGCTGGTGGTCAACCAGGCCGCGAGCCTCGAGATGCCCCAGCTGGAACGTCACGGCATCGACATCCTCGACCTGGTGGGCGATCGCTGAATGGGCCTTCTTCTGGGACTGCTGCTGGGCGCCGGACTCTTCCTGGTCTGGTGGTCCTGCTGGAACGAGCCCGCGCCCGCCGAGGATGACGCGCCGGCGAAGCAGGGCAGGCTGCGCCGCCTGATCGCTCAGGCCGGCATCGCACGCCTGTCTCCGGCCGGAGTGGTCGCCGCGATGGCCGGATGTGGCGTCTTCGCCCTCCTGCTCGTCCTGGCCCTGACCCGTGCCCTGCCGATCGCCCTGTGCTTCGCCCTCTTCGGCGCCGTGGTGCCCTACGCGCTGCTCTCCTACCAGGCCCGGCGCCGCCACGTCCTCCTCCGTGACGTGTGGCCGGACGCGGTGGACCACGTCCGCTCGGCGATCCGTGCCGGTCTCACGTTGCCCGAGGCGCTCATGCAGCTGGGGGAGAACGGCCCCGAGGGGCTGCGCGAACCCTTCCAGGAGTTCAGCCGCGACTACCGCGCCGGCGCCCGCTTCCTCGATGCGCTCGAGGGACTCAAGGTCCGCATGTCCGACCCCGTTGCGGACCGGCTCGTGGCCGCGCTGCGCATGACACGTGAGGTCGGCGGCGCAGACATCGGCCAGCTGCTGCAGACCCTGTCCGAGTTCCTGCGCCAGGACGCCCGGGTCCGCTCCGAGCTGGAGGCCCGACAGTCCTGGACCGTCAACGCGGCACGCCTGGCCGTGGCCGCGCCTTGGGTCGTCCTGTTGCTCATCGGCACGCAGCCCGTGGCCGTGGAGACGTATCGGACCGCGGCAGGAGCAGCAGTGCTGCTCGCCGGTCTCGTGGTCTCGGTCGTCTGCTACCAGCTGATGCTCCGCATCGGTGCGCTTCCCCAGGACGAGCGGGTGATCGCATGAACGCCATGACCGCGATCGCGCTGGGCCTCGGGCTGGCCCTGGGGCTCGGCCTGTTCCTCATCGTCCAGCACCTGCCCTGGGGATGGCGCCCGAGCCTGGCCGAGCGCGTCGAGCCGCAGATGCGGCACCACGCGCCCGCCTCGAGCCTGCTCGCCCAGGAGGGACCGGCCTCTCCCTGGTCCGGACTCGCCCGCATCGTCCAGCCGCTCCTCGGCGCCGGCATCGGTACCCTGCAGCGCTTCAACCCGGGGCAGGAGTCGCTGCGCCGCAAGCTCGATGCGGCCGGCAGCGACCTGTCCGTGGCCGACTACCGGGCCCAGCAGGTCGTCCTCGGCGTCGGGGGAGCGCTCGTCTCCACGCTGCTGGCCGTCACCCTCGTGGGCCTCGACCGCATCGGTGTCGTCGTGGCGGTGCTGCTGGTCGTCTCGTTCACTGGCTTGTCCGTAGTGGCGCGCGACTCGATGCTCGCCTCGGCCATCACCCGACGGCGCCGACGCATCCTCACCGAGTTCCCGTCCGTCGCCGAGCTCTTCGCCCTGTCCGTCAGCGCCGGCGAGAGCACCACCGGCGCCCTGGAACGGATCACCGTCACGGCCCGCGGAGAGCTGGCAGACGAGTTCGCCCGAACCCTGGCGGACATGAGAGCAGGGGCCTCGCTGGCCGCAGCCCTCAAGGCGTGCGGACGTCGGACCCAGCTGCCGCCGCTCGAGCGGTTCATCGACGGCATCCTCGTCGCCCTCGAGCGCGGCACGCCCCTGGCCGACGTCGTCAGGGCCCAGGCCCAGGACGTCCGGGAGCTGTCCAAACGCGAGCTCATGGAGGCGGCCGGGCGGAAAGAGGTCCACATGATGATTCCGCTCGTCTTCGGAATCCTTCCGCTGACCGTCCTCTTCGCAGTCTTCCCCGGCATCGCACTGTTGGACATCGGGATCTGACACGTCGGGGCACAACTGAATAGCCATCACCACCGAATCCGCCTGAGAGCCAGGCTGACACCACGAGAGGGGAACCCACCATGGATATCCAGACCAAGGCCATGATGATGCTGCAGTCCGTCGCCGCCTTCTTCGGCGACGCCCGTGAGCGCGCCGCAGACGAGCGCGGCGACGTGCCCGGCTGGGTCATGATCACGCTCATGTCCGCCGCCCTGGTCGCCACGCTGATCGCCATCGCCGGACCTGCGCTGAGCGGCATGTTCCAGCAGGCGATCCAGCAGGTGAACGACGCCGCCCGCTGACCGTGGGCCGTCGTCCGACCGCTCCGCACCGGAGCAATGCGTCGGCTCCGCCCCGGTGCCGCCCGTTACGGACCGGCCCGTCGGCGGGGGAGCGAGGCAGCGCCGTGGCCGAGAGCACCATGGTGCTGGCCTTGCTGGCGGTCCTGTTCCTGACGCTGGTCCAGGGGGCGATCGCCGTCCACGCCCGCAACGCGATGATCGACGCTGCCAGTGCCGGCGCCCGCTACGGAGCACTGGCGGATCGCACGGCGGCAGACGGAGTCGCCCGGGCCGAACAGGTCCTGGCAGCCGGCTCGGTGACCGCCCTGGGCACCAGCGTGTCCGCCGAGGACCTCAGCGACGGCGGCACCCCGGTCCTGCGGGTCACCGTCACCGGCACCATGCCCGTGCTCGGGCTGTGGCATTCGCCGATCGAGTGGGAGGTGCACGGCCATGCCTTCCGGTACTGACGAGCAGGCTCGCCCTGTTCCATCGGGACCGAGCCGTGGGGTGATGGCGAACCGTCTCCGGGAGGACAGGGGATCCGCCGTGGTCGAGTTCCTCGGCCTGACGTTCGTCCTGCTGGTCCCGCTGTTCTACGTGCTCCTGTTCGTCTCCCAGGCACAGGCCGCCGCCTACGGCGCGGTCGCCGCCGCCGACCAGGCCGCACGGGCCGCGGTATCCCAGGAACAGGGCACGGCCGGCGCGTCGGTGCACGCGGTCGCCCAGAGGACGCTCAAGGACTACGGCGTGCTGGCGGACATGTATGACGTCCACGTGCAGTGTGATCCCGGCAGCTGCCTCGAACGCCAGCCGGGCATGGTCGCGCAGGTCCAGGTGCGGGTGGAGGTGCCGCTGCCGGTGCTGGACCAGCTCTTCGGGATCACCGCCGCACCGGTCACCGTCACCTCGGACGCCCGCCACCGGGTGCCCCGCTTCTGACGGCGCCCTGACCCGGGCTCCGGCACCGCCGACCTGCCGCCGCATGAAGGGAACAACGATGCGCAGACGCCTCGCCGCCGAGGACGGCCAGACCACGCCGTTGGTCATCGGCATGACCGTGATCGTCCTCGCCCTGGTCCTGGTGATGTTCGCCGCCACCTGGGTGAACGTGCAGGCGCGCCAGCTGCAGTCCCTGGCGGATGGGGCGGCGGCATCCGGTGCCGAGGCGGTCGCGTTCGCGCTGGACACCGGCCCCGGACTCGCCCTGACGGACGCGGAGGCCCGGCAGGCCGTAAACGAGTACCTCGCAGCAGTGGGGGCCACGGAGACCGTTCCGGGGCTGGCGGGCGTCCACGCCCACGTTGCGCCGGACGACACCACGGTCGTCGTCACGCTCACCGGCACCGCCGATGTGCTTCCATTGCCGCCGGCCTTCGCCGACGTGCTCCCGGCCCGTGTGCCGATCTCCGCGGAGGGGAGCTCCCGCACGTCGCTCCAGCGCTGATCACCGTGACCTGACCCCACCGTGGCGGCAGGGTCCGTCCACCCCCGCCGACACGCCGTCCACCGGCCGGGCCGGCCAGCGGTTCATGAACACCTTTCATGAACACCTGTCATGAACACCTGTCATGAGCACCTCTCATGAACACCTCCCTGCGGTCTCATGAACGCCTCATGGGCCCTGCCTAGCGTCGTCCCCATCGATCGGCACAGGGCCGGTCACGGACGGCTTCAGGAGGTGCCATCCCATGGGCATCAGCGTGGCGCTCTACTCGCACGATTCGGTGGGCCTCGGCCATGCCCGGCGCAACCGGGCCCTGGCCTGGGCGCTGGCGAACTCCCTGCCGAAGCTCACCGGCGAGGAGGTCACCGGCATGCTGATCGCCGGCCACCCGGACGCCCCGCAGGATTCTCTCCCGGAAGGCTGGGACTGGCTGCTGCTGCCCGGGTTCTCTCGCACCGCCGGCGGCTACGCGGCCCGCAACATCGGCATGTCCGTGCAGGACCTGGCGGACATGCGCTCCGGTGTCATCGCCTCCGCCCTGGACGCGTTCGCCCCGGACCTGTTCATCGCGGACCGCCACGCGTTCGGCGTGGACAGTGAGCTCAAGCCGGCCCTGACCCAGCTGCGCCAGAACCACGGCACCGCCACCGTCCTGGGGCTGCGGGACGTGCTGGACACCCCGGCCGCCGTGCGGGGTGAGTGGGAGAAGATCGGGGGCGCCTCCGAGGTCGCCGCCCACTATGACGCCCTCTGGGTCTACGGGGACCGCGCCGTCTACGACCCCACCGCCACCGGCGAGATCCCCGCGGACCTGGCCGAGCTCACCCGCTTCACCGGCCTGCTCTCCCGCGGCCGCCCGGAGGACGAGGGCGCCCCGCTGCAGACCCCGTACATCCTCACCTCCGTCGGCGGCGGCTCGGACGGCGTGGACGTCCTGCTCGCCGCCGCCGGTGCCGAAGTCCCGGCCGGCCACCGCCACATCATCGTCACCGGCCCGCAGATGCCCGCCGCGGACGTCGCCCGGGTCCGCGAGGCCGCCGCCGCCAACCCATGCTCGGCCCCGGTCACTGGCGCCGAGGGCGCTGCCCGCCCCGGCATCGAGGTCCGCCGCGCCGTCGGCAACCTGCCGGCCCTGCTCACCCACGCCGCGGCCACCGTCTGCATGGGCGGTTACAACTCCACCGCCGAGGTCCTCGCCACGGACACCCCGGCCCTCGTGGTCCCGCGCGCCTCCCGCCGCGCCGAGCAGCCGCGCCGCGCCGCCGCCCTGGCCGCCGCCGACGCCGTGGACACCGTGCCCATGGCCGACGTCTGCCCCGCCGTGGTGGGCCACTGGCTCACCGACGCCGTCACCCGCCGCGTGGACCGCGCCCACCTGGACCTGGACGGCCTCGCGCACATCGGACCGCTCGCCGCGGACGTCGTGCGCTCCTGCCGCACCCGCCACCGCGCCGCCCGCGCCGTCCTCAGCGGCGAGGCCTCGGCCCTGCCCACCCGCTCCATCGATTCCTCCCTGGAGGCCCAGAATGCCTGCTGAGACCCCCGTGATCGGCTACGTCCTGAAGATGTACCCGCGCTTCTCCGAGACCTTCGTGGTCTCCGAGATCCTGGCCCGCGAGGCCCAGAGGGAGAAGATCGTCATCTTCTCCTTGCGCCCCACCACGGACGCCCGCTTCCACCCCGAACTGGCCCGGGTGAAGGCCCCGGTGGTGCACATCGGCCGCCCCACCTCCGCCCACCGCCTCTGGCAGGGCCTGGCCGGTGCGGTCGCTGCGGACGGCGGGGACCACGGGGACGGCTCCCTCACCGCCGGCATCGCCGCGCACCTGCCCGAGCTGGTGGCCCTGGGCCATGACGACGCCCACCAGGCCGTCGAGGTCGCCCGGGCCGCCCGTGAGCACGGCGTCACCCACCTGCACGCCCACTTCGCGTCCGTGGCCACCACCGTGGCCCGCATGGCGTCCAAGATCGCCGGGCTGCCGTACTCCTTCACCGCCCACGCGAAGGACATCTTCCATGAGGACGTGGACCCGCAGGACCTGCAGGCCAAGTTCGCGGACGCCCACCACGCCGTCACCATCTCCCAGTACAACGTGGACGATCTGAAGCGCCGCTTCCCCCAGTCCACCGGCACGCTGAGGCTCGTCCGCAACGGCCTGGACCTGGACCGCTTCCCCTACGTGGAGCGTCCGGCCCGCACCGCCGACCGCCCGGCCCGCCTGCTGGCCGTGGGCCGCCTGGTGGAGAAGAAGGGCTTCGAGCACGTCGTCGAGGCCGTCGCCCGCCTGCGGGCCGCCGGCCATGAGGTCACCGCGGAGATCGCCGGGGACGGCCCGCTCGCCCCCACCCTGCGCCGCCGCATCGAGGAGCTCGGCCTCACCGAGCACGTGCACCTGCTCGGCCCCCTCACCCAGGCCGAGGTGGCCGAGCTGCTCGGCACCCGGGACGTCTTCGTGGCCCCCTTCGTGGTCGGCGCGGACGGCAACGCGGACGGCCTGCCCACCGTGCTGCTCGAGGCCATGGCCCGCGGCCTGCCCTGCGTGGCCGCGGACGTCACCGCCGTCGGGGAGGTCGTCAAGACCGGTCAGACCGGCTGGCTCGTGCCCACCGGAGACACCGCCGCACTCACCGAGGCCGTGGCCGAGGCGATCGCCCCGGACGCGGACCACTCCGGACTCACCGCCGCCGCCCGCGCCCAGGTGGAGGAGCTGTTCGGCTCCGCCGGCCAGGCGGCCCGCCTGCGGGACCTCGTGACCGCCTGAGAGGAGCCACCCATGCAGATCGCCTACCTGCTCGCCGATCCGGGCATCGGCCCCTTCGGCACCAAGGGCGCCTCGGTGCACGTCCAGGAGATCACCCGTGCCCTGCGCGGCCTCGGCCACCAGGTCACCGTGTACTGCCTGCGCCGCGGGGACAAGAAGGGCGTCGAGTCCGTGCCCGCGGACCTGGCGGACCTGAAGGTCGAGGTGGTCCCGGTCGCCTCCGCCGCCGGCTCCGCCGAGCGCGAGGTCGAGCTGCGCCGCGCCGGGGACCGCATGCTGGCCGCCGCCGCGGCCGATGGCGCAGACCTGGTCTACGAACGCTACGCCCTGTTCTCAGACGTCGGCGCCCGCCTGGCCGCCACCCTGTCCCAGAACGCCGGCCGCCGGATCCCGCTGGTGATGGAGGTCAACGCCCCGCTGGTGGCCGAGCAGTCCGCGCACCGGTCCCTGCATGACGTGGACACCGCCCTCGCCCTCACCGAGTCCGCCCTGTCCGCCGCGGACGTGGTCTCCTGCGTCTCCGAGCCGGTCGCCGCCTGGGTCCGCCGGGACGTGCCGGCCGCCGCCGCGGCCACCGTGGTCATCCCGAACGGCGTGAACACCGAGCGCATCCGCCCCCTCGCCCGGCACGCCGCCTCCGGCGCGTTCCTGCACGACGACGGCGGCTCGCCCGAGCCCGCCGCCCGTGGGTTCACCGTGGGCTTCCTCGGCACGCTGAAGCCCTGGCACGGCACCCAGACCCTCCTGGACGCGGTCGCCGCGGCCGGCGCGGCCGCCGCCGACTGGCGGATCGAGTTCTGCGGTGCCGGACCCCAGCTTCAGGCCCTGCGCGAGCAGGCCGAGCGCCTCGGCCTGGGTCAGGCGACCACGTTCCACGGCGCCGTCGCCCCGGAGCAGGTGCCGGCCGTCGTCGGGACCTGGGACGTGGCCACCGCCCCGTACCCGCGGCCGCAGAACCCGGAGGACCACTACTTCTCCCCGCTGAAGGTCTACGAGTACCTCGCCGCCGGGGCCACCGTGGTGGCCTCGGCCGTCGGGGAGATCCCGCAGGTCCTCGGCGCCGGCGAGCCGGACGCCGAGGGCGTGGCCGTCGGCAGCCGCGGCGTGGCTGTCCGCCCCGGCGACGCCCAGGCGCTCGCCGCCGCGCTGACCCGGCTGGCCGCGGATCGGGAGCTCACCGCCGCGCTCGCCGCCGCCGGCCGCGCGGACGTTCAGGCCCACCACACCTGGGCCCACCGTGCCGCGGACCTGCTCCGCCTGGTCCGGGAGCGCACCGCCTGATGACGTCCTCCTCGAAGACGAGGTCCCGGAAGCAGCAGGGGCCGGGCCCGACCCGCCGCACCCTCGCCCTCATCCGCCCGCACCTGGGCGAGCACCGCACGCTGATCCTGGTGGGCATGCTCGCCCTGATCGGGGACGTGGTCTTCCGCATCCTCGAGCCGTGGCCGGTGAAGATCGCCGTGGACGCCGTGACCGTCGCCCTCGGCGCGCAGGTCTCCGCCGCCACCGGGCTGAGCGGGGACATCACCGGCACCCTGGTCACCTGGGCGCTGATCCTCGCCGGCATCGTGGCCGGGCGCGCGGTCTGCAACTACATCTCCACCATCGCCTTCGCCAAGACCGGCGTGAAGGTGGTGACCCGGCTGCGCGCACGGGTGTTCGACCACATCCAGTCCCTGTCCCTACGCTACCACACGCAGGCCTCCGTGGGAGACACCTCCCAGCGCCTGGTGGGGGACATGGGCCGCCTGCAGGAGGTCGCGGTCACCGCGGGTCTGCCGCTGATCGGCAACCTGCTCACGGTGGTGGTGCTGTTCGCGGTGGTCATGGTCCTGAACCCCACGCTGTCTGTGGTGGTGCTGGCCACCGGGGCCGTCTACCTGGTGATCTCCAGGATCGCCACGCCCAAGATCACCCGGGCCTCCCGCAAGACCCGCAAGGGCGAGGGCGCCCTGGTCGGGGACGCCGCCGAGGCGCTCGGCGCCATCCGGGTGGTCCAGGCCTACGGCCTCGAGGACACCGTGGCCGCCGGCTTCGCCGCCGGCAACCAGAAGGCGCTGAAGGCCGGCATCAAGGCCCGCAAGCTCGCCGCCGGCCTCGAACGCTCCACGGACGTGCTCGTGGGCCTGTCCACCGCCGTGGTCCTCGGCTTCGGAGGCCTGCAGGTGATGCAGGGCGCCATGACACCGGGGGACATGGTGCTGTTCCTCATGTACCTGAAGACCGCCATGAAGCCGCTGCGGGACATGGCCAAGTACACCGGCCGCATCGCCCGCGCCGCCGCCTCGGGCGAACGCATCGCGGACCTGATGGACGAGCAGATCGAGATCCAGGACCCCGAACACCCCGTCCCCATGAAGCAGGTGGTCGGGGACGTGGTCTTCGACAGGATCTGCGCCAAGGACGGCCACGGCCGCCCGCTGTTCACCGGGCTGGACCTGATGATCCCGGCCGGGCAGCGAGTGGGCCTGCTCGGCCCCTCCGGTGCCGGCAAGTCCACCCTGGCCGGCTACCTGCTGCGCCTGGCGGACACCGGCTCCGGCGCCGTGCTCGTGGACGGCTACGACACCCGCAAGGTGACCCGCGCGGACCTGCGCTCGCACGTGTCCATCCTGCTCCAGGAGTCCGTCCTGTTCGCCACCACCGTGCGGGAGAACATCCGCTACGGTCGCCTGGACGCCACGGACGAGCAGGTCGAGGACGCCGCGGTCCGCGCCGGTGCGGACGAGTTCATCAGGGCGCTGCCGCAGGGCTATGACACCATGCTCGGCGCCCGCGGAGACACCCTCTCCGGCGGTCAGCGCCAGCGCATCGCGATCGCCCGCGCCCTGGTGCGCCGCGCACCGATCGTCATCCTGGACGAGCCCACCACCGGCCTGGACCCGGCCTCCCGCGCCCTGGTGGAGGAGTCCCTCTGGACGCTCACCCAGGGCCGCACCACGCTGGCCATCACCCACGACCTCTCGATGATCCGCGAGCTGGACCGCGTGCTCTGGCTGGAGGACGGCCGGATCGTGGAGGACGGCTCCCCGGCGGAGCTGCTCCGTCGCCCGGACACCCGCGTGGCCCAGTGGGCCGCGCAGCAGCGCGTGGCGGCGGCCGAACGCCAGGAGGAGAGCTCATGACCCCCGACCAGCACACGGCCGACGCCGAGCGCACGGCGCTCACCGCCCTGCCCGGCGTGGAGCAGGTCCTCTCGGACGCAGGCCTGTCGCGGATCATCGGTCGCCGCGTGCAGGCCGTGCACGAGCGTGTGAAGCCCGGGCGGTCGATCGTCGTCTCCTGGCGTGCCCTCGGCGCGGACGGCACCGAGCCGCTCGACGCCCCGCTCACCGAGGCCGGCCACGGCTGGCTGATGCTCACCCGGGACCAGGACAAGGCGGACTCCGCCCTGCGCCGCGCCGAGCGCATCGGCCGGGCCGACCACGTCCGCGTTCACCGCTGGGACGGGGACGCCACCGTCCTCTGGGGAAGCCTCTGGACCGATCCGGCGCTCGCGGTGCCCCTGGACCGGGCCCGCGCCGCGCTCGCCGAGCGCCGCCCGGACGCCGCCTGGACCGTGCTGCGCCACAACCCCAGGCGCCGCGTGGTCGTGCGGGTGGGAGACGAGGTCGTCCGCATCCACGCGCGCCGCCTGGACGAGCCCGGCGGCGTGGTCGCCACCGTCGCCCGCTGGGCCGCCGCCGGGGTGCCGGTGGTGCCGCTGAAGCCGGTCGGCATCAAGGGCACCGCCGCGTCCTCCCCGTTCTGGGGCGCCGGGGACCTCCAGGCCGTCCCTGTCGCGTCCGCGGCCGCGGCCGCCGGAGAGGCGGTCGCCGCCGTGCACGCCCTGTCCGCCGGCGGCTCGCCGCTGCCTCCATTCGTCCCGGATGCCCCGGCCGCGGCCGAGGCGATCGCGTCGTCAGCGGCCTGGCTGGCCGACGCCGTCCGGGACGCCGCCGCGCACCTGCAGCCGCTGCTCGAGGCCTCCTGCGCCCAGGACCCCGCCGTGGAGCTGCACGGCGACTGGTCCCCGGACCAGGTCCTCTCCGCCGCCGCCGACGGCACCGGGGGAGTGCGGATCATCGACGTGGACCGCGCCCGCACCGGCCCCGCCGCCGTGGACCTCGGTTCCTGGAACGCCGCCTGCCGCCGGGAGGAGCTGCCCGCGCTCGCCGACGCCCACGCCGCCGGCCACGCCCGCGTCCACGGGGAGGCCGACCGCGTCACCGTGCTCGCCTGGGAGGCCTACGCCCACCTGGCCGCGGCCGTGGACCCGCTGCGCCGCCGCCACGCGGACTGGGCCGAGCAGATCACCGGCCGCGTGGTCCACCTGCGCGCCTGCCTGCGCGAGCTGGAGGCCGCCCGCGCCTTCGCCGCCGGCTCAGACCGTCCCGACGACGGCTCCGCGACCTCCGCCTCGTCCGCGCCCCTCGGTTCGTCCGCGCCCCTCGGTTCGCCCGTCGCCTCGGCCTTGCCGGCCGGCCAGTCGCCGCTGCCCGTCGCGCCACTGCGCACCGCGCTGCCCCCGGCCGAGGCCGAAGCCGAGGGCCGTCTCTGGGCCGTGGACCGCTGCTGGCCCTCCGGCGCGGTCGGCGAGCTGGCCGTGGAGGTCTCCAGCGGCGGCGCCCTGCGCGCCGGGCACTGGCGGGACGGCTCCCTCGAGCTCTTGCCGGCCGACGCCGATTCGACGCTGAAGGCCCTCGCCCCGCTCGTGGCCGCCGGCGGCACCGTGGTCTCCTGGCGTCCCCGCAAGCGTGCGGTCGTGCGCACCACAGGTGCGGAGGCGGAGGCCTTCACCAAGGTCGTCCGCGCCGGCAGGGCCCAGGGCATCCTGGACGGCATCGAGCGGGCCAGAGCGTTCGAGGCCGGCTTCCGCACCCCGCAGGTGCTGGACTCCACCGAGGCCACCGTGACGTTCGCGGCCCTGCCCGGCCGCAGCCTCCACCACGAGTCCGCGTTCACCGCCGCCGAATGGGACCGGGCCTGGGCGGAGATCGCCGAGGCCCTCGCCGCGGCCCGCCGAACCCGCCCGAACGGTGCGGCCGAGAACGCCGGCATCCCCGCCCCGGCGGCCCTGCCCGTCCACGGCCCGGCGCAGGAGGCCGCCGTCCTGGCCGACTGGCTCGAGCGGACCGCCGCCTGGACCGGGGCGCAGCCGGGGTTCGTCCGCGCCGTGGAGAAGGTGGGGCAGACGCTGAGGGGACTGCCCGCCGTCGGGAACGTCCCGACCCACCGGGACCTGCATGACAAGCAGCTGCTCTGGGACCCGGAGCTCGGCCCCGGCCTGCTGGACGTGGACACCGCCTGCCTGGGCGACCCGGCCCTGGACCTGGGCAACCTGCGCGCCCACGCGCTGTGGCGCCAACGGCAGGGCGTCTGGTCTGCGGCCCGCGCGGACGTCGTGCGCCGCACGGTGGACGAGCTGGCCTCCGCCGAGGGCCTGCCCGCGCCGCGGATCGGCCTCTACGAGCACGCCACCCTGCTGCGGCTGCGCTGCGTCTACGCGCTGCGACCCCGCTACGCGCAGGCCGCGGCGGACCTCGAGGCCGAGCTCACCGGTCGGCTGTAGGCTGGACCCACCATGGCTGAAACTGACTTCGCCGCAGAGATCTCTGCTCTGCGCCACACCCTGTCCTCCATCGAGCAGGTGTCCGACCTCGAGAAGATCACGGCGGACATCGCGGACCTCGAGCAGCAGGCCGCCGCGCCGGACCTGTGGGACGATCCCGAGGCCGCTCAGAAGGTGACCTCCAAGCTCTCACACCGTCAGGCCGAGCTGAACCGCCTGAAGAAGCTCGAGGAGCGCATCGACGACCTCGAGACGATGGTGGAGCTCGCCGCGGAGGAGGACGAGCCGGACCTGCTGGCCGAGGCCGACTCGGAGAAGGACTCCATCGCCAAGGCGCTGCAGGACCTGGAGGTCGTCACCCTGCTCTCCGGCGAGTACGACCCGCGCGAGGCCGTGGTGACCATCCGCGCCGGTGCCGGCGGCGTGGACGCCGCGGACTTCGCCGAGATCCTCATGCGCATGTACCTGCGCTGGGCGGAGCAGCGCGGCTGGTCCACCAAGGTGATGGACACCTCCTACGCGGAGGAGGCCGGCCTGAAGTCCGTGACCTTCGAGGTCAACGCCCCCTTCGCCTACGGCACCCTGTCCGTGGAGGCCGGCACGCACCGTCTGGTGCGCATCAGCCCCTTCGACAACCAGGGCCGGCGCCAGACCTCGTTCGCCGCGGTCGAGGTCGTCCCGCTCATCGAGGCGGACGACTCCATCGAGATCCCCGAGTCGGAGCTGAAGGTGGACGTGTTCCGCTCCTCCGGTCCGGGCGGCCAGTCCGTGAACACCACCGACTCCGCGGTCCGCATGACGCACATCCCCACCGGCATCGTCGTGTCCATGCAGAACGAGAAGTCGCAGATCCAGAACCGCGCCGCCGCCCTGCGCGTGCTCCAGTCCCGCCTGCTCCTGCAGCGCAAGGCCGAGGCGGACGCGAAGAAGAAGGAGCTCGCCGGAGACGTCAAGGCCTCCTGGGGAGACCAGATGCGCTCCTACGTGCTGAACCCGTACCAGATGGTCAAGGACCTGCGCACGAACCATGAGGAGGGCAACCCGTCCTCCGTGTTCGACGGCGCGATCGACGACTTCATCGACGCCGGCATCCGCTGGCGTGCCGCCCAGATCAAGGAGGCCGCCGAACAGGCCTGATCCTCCCGGCGCGTCCGCGCCTGCTTCCCGACGACGGCCGGTCGCCTCCGCACGGAGGCGACCGGCCGTCGTCGTGCGCCCGGAGACGAGGTCCGGGGCGGTGGAGGGGCGACGCGCAGGCCGCACACGGTGGCCGACCGGGTGATCCAGGTCATAGACTGGGAGACAGAATCCAGTTCATCCCGATTAACTGACAGCGGGGCCGGAGTGTGCGCCCCGCGGAAGTGGAGTCACCATGGCCGAGCAGAACGCCGTCCCCGCCCCGCAGCCGACCGACGCGGTGATCGTCGGCGGCGCCCGCACTCCGTTCACCCGCCTGCTCGGCGCCCAGGCCGGCCTGGCCGCCACGGAGCTCGGCGCGCACGCCATCAAGCACGCCCTCGAGCGCGCCAGCGTCCCGGCCGCGGACGTGGACATGGTCTACATGGGGCAGGTCGTGCAGGCCGGCGCAGGCCAGAACCCGGCCCGCCAGTCCGCCCTCGCCGCGGGCATCGCCTGGGACGTGCCGGCCATGACCATCAACAAGGTCTGCCTCTCCGGCCTCACCGCCGTGATCGACGCCGCCCGCCTGATCCGCCTCGGCGAGGCGAAGGTCGTGGTGGCCGGCGGCCAGGAGTCCATGACCAACGCCCCGCACCTGCTGGTCGGCGCCCGCAAGGGCTACAAGTACGGCCCCACCACCGTCCTGGACTCGGTGGCCTATGACGGCCTCACCGACGCCCTGTCCAAGGAGGCCATGGGCGAGCTGACCGAGTCCGGCAACGGGGAGCGCGGCCTGGACCGCGCCGCCCAGGACGAGATCGCCGCCGGCTCCCACCAGCGCGCCGCCCAGGCCCAGGCCGCCGGCGTGTTCGACGTGGAGATCGCCCCCATGGAGATCCCGCAGCGCAAGGGCGACCCGGTGGTCGTCTCCAAGGACGAGGGCGTCCGCGCGGACACCACCGCCGAGACCCTCGCCGGCCTGCGCCCGGCCTTCGCCAAGGAGGGCACCATCACCGCCGGCAACGCCTCCCCGCTGTCCGACGGCGCCGCCGCCGTGATCGTCACCTCCCGCGCCTACGCGGAGGAGAGGGGCCTGCAGATCCTGGCCACCGTCGGCGCCCCGGGCCAGACCGCCGGCCCGAAGGACTCCCAGCTGCACTCCCAGCCGTCCGACGCCATCAAGGCCGCCCTGTCCACGCAGAGCTGGGAGGTCAAGGACCTGGACTTCATCGAGATCAACGAGGCCTTCGCCGCCGTCTCCCTGCAGTCCCTCAAGGACCTGGACTACTCCGCCGAGCACTGCAACGTCAACGGCGGCGCGATCGCCCTGGGCCATCCGATCGGCGCCTCCGGTGCCCGCCTGGCCCTGACCGCCGCCCACGAGCTAAACCGCCGCGGCTCCGGCCGCGCCGCGGTCGCCCTCTGCGGCGGCGGCGGCCAGGGTGAGGCCCTGGTCCTGTTCCGCTGAGCGCGCTTCCTCCTGCGGCCGTGGGGCCGCAGGAGGACAGTGACCCACGACGGCGGCCACCCGCCTGACGCAGGCGAGCGGCCGTCGTCGGGAAGCATCCCGTCCGAGCCAGGAGGTCCCTCGACATGAGCGAGAACGCCACCACCCTGTCCCTGTCCGGGCGCCGTGCCGTGGTGACCGGAGGCGCCTCCGGCATCGGCCGGGCCTGCGCGGAGGCCTTCGCCGCCGCCGGTGCCGAGGTCACGGTCGCGGACGTCTCGGCCGAGGCCGCAGAGACGGTGGCCGCGGAGATCGGCGGCACGGCCTGGGCAGTGGACCTGTCCGAGACCCGGGCCCTGGACGAGCTGGAGCTGGACACGGACATCCTGGTCAACTGCGCCGGCATCCAGCGGATCGACCCGATCCAGGACTACGACCCGGACACCTGGCGCCTGATCCACCGCATCATGCTCGAGGCCCCGTTCCTGCTGATCCGCGCCGCCCTGCCCGGCATGTACGAGCGCGGCTTCGGCCGGATCATCAACATCTCCTCGGCCCACGGCCTGATCGCCTCGCCGTTCAAGTCCGCCTACGTGGCGGCCAAGCACGGCCTCGAGGGGCTGTCCAAGACCACGGCGCTCGAAGGCGGCCCGCACGGGGTGACCTCGAACTGCATCAACCCCGGGTTCGTGCGCACCCCGCTGGTGGAGAAGCAGATCGCGGACCAGGCGCGCACCCGCGGCATCGGCGAGGACGAGGTCCTCGAGAAGGTCCTGCTGGCCGACGCCGCCGTGAAGCGCCTGGTGGAGCCGGAGGAGGTCGGCGGTCTCGCCCTGTGGCTGGCCACCGAGCACGCCGCGCTCGTCTCCGGCGCCTCGTACACCATCGACGGCGGCTGGACCGCCCACTGACCGAGCGGCCTCGCCTGCGGGCGCGGCCGCGACACCGACCCTGCACGTTCGGGCCGAGCCGGCCCGGGACCCTCAAGGAGGAGGACACATGAGTCTGGACAAGACCGTGGCGACCCCCGCGGAGGCCGTGGCGGACATCCCGTCCGGCGCCTCGCTGGCCGTCGGAGGCTTCGGCCTCTCCGGCAACCCGATCCAGCTGATCGAGGCCCTGCTGGACCAGGGCGCCGATGAGCTGTCGATCGTCTCGAACAACTGCGGCGTGGACGACTGGGGCCTGGGCATCCTGCTGGGTGCGCACCGGATCGCCAAGATGACCAGCTCCTACGTGGGCGAGAACAAGGAGTTCGCGCGCCAGTACCTGGAGGGCGAGCTGGAGGTCGAGCTGGTCCCGCAGGGCACCCTGGCCGAGAAGCTGCGCGCCGGCGGCGCCGGCATCCCCGCCTTCTACACCCGCTCCGGCGTGGGCACCCAGGTGGCCGAGGGCGGTCTGCCGATGCGCTACGACGCCGAGGGCAACGTGGTGAAGGCCTCCGAGGCCAAGCCCACCGACACCTTCGTCCTCGGCGAGGGCTACGTGAGCGTGGACCCGGCCGAGAACCAGGTCTACGCGCTGGAGAAGTCCATCGTCACCGACTTCGCGCTCGTGCACGCCGCCAAGGGCGACAGGCACGGCAACCTGGTCTTCACCAAGGCCACCCGCCAGTTCTCCCTGCCGGCCGCCACGGCCGGCAGGGTCTGCATCGCGCAGGTCGAGGAGCTCGTGGAGCCCGGTGAGATCGACCCGGACGAGGTGCACCTGCCCGGCGTCTACGTCCACCGGATCGTGGAGGTCGGCAAGGACATCGAGAAGCGCATCGAGAAGCGCACCGTGCGCAAGGCCAAGGAGGAGCAGTCCTGATGAGCCAGACCACCAAGCCCACCGGCCTGACCCGTGAGGAGATGGCCGCCCGCGCCGCCCAGGAGCTGCCGGACGGCGCCTACGTCAACCTCGGCATCGGCATGCCGACCCTCATCCCGAACCACATCCCGGACGGCCGCACCGTGGTGCTGCAGTCCGAGAACGGCATCCTCGGCGTGGGCCCGTACCCCACCGAGGAGAACGTGGACCCGGACCTGATCAACGCCGGCAAGGAGACCGTCACCGTCAACCCGGGCGCCTCCTTCTTCGACTCCGCCCTGTCCTTCGGCATGATCCGCGGCGGCAAGATCGACGTCGCCGTGCTCGGCGGCATGGAGGTCTCCGCGGCCGGCGACCTCGCCAACTGGATGGTGCCCGGCAAGATGGTCAAGGGCATGGGCGGCGCGATGGACCTCGTCCACGGCGCCGGCCGGGTGATCGTCATGATGGACCACGTGTCCAAGGACGGCACCCCGAAGATCGTGGACCAGTGCACCCTGCCGCTCACTGGCAAGGCCGTGGTGGACCGCATCATCACCGACCTCGCCGTGATCGACGTCGTCGGCACACCGGAGCAGCCTGAGCTGAAGCTGGTGGAGTGTGCTCCCGGCGTCACCGAGGAGCAGGTCCGCGAGCTCACCGGCGCGACGCTGAGCTGAGGATCGCCGCGGTCTCCGGCGCCGCTCCACCGGCTGTGCCGTAGACTGGTGCGTCCGCATGCCCACGCCGGGCATGCGGACGCACCCGTGTGCAGACCGAGCGGAAGGAAGGGAACCATGGGCAAGAACTCGAAGGGCAAGGCCGCGAAGCAGCCGGCCCCGGGCGAGCGCGTGGTCATCGCGACCAACCGCAAGGCCCGCCACGACTACACGATCTCCGACACCTACGAGGCCGGCATGGTCCTCACCGGCACCGAGGTGAAGTCCCTGCGCGAGGGCAAGGCCTCCCTGGTGGACGGCTTCGCCGTCTTCTACCGGGACGAGCTCTGGCTCGAACAGGTCTACATCCCGGAGTACCTCAACGGCTCCTGGACCAACCACACCGCGCGTCGCCGGCGCAAGCTGCTGCTGCACCGCGCCGAGCTGACCAAGATCAGCCGCCAGATCACGGACCCCGGCATGACCATCGTCCCGCTGTCCCTCTACTTCAAGGACGGACGCGTGAAGGTGGAGATCGGCATCGCCCGCGGCAACCGCGAGTACGACAAGCGCCACAGGCTGCGCGAGAAGCAGGACCAGCGCGAGGCCCAGCGGGCCATGCGGATCCGCAACCGTCGCGCCGGAGTGGCCTGACCGTCGTCGGGCAGCGGGCAGGGCGACGTCCGGACCGCACGGCCGCACGGTGAGGCGGCCGAAGGACCCGCCGCCGGCACGGCGGCCGAAAAACCCGCCGGCCCTGGGGAATGGAACCGGGGCGTGGTAGGTTATGGAACTCGCAGGCCGCATCAGCGGCGGCACTGCACAGTGGTGATTGACAACTCCATAGTGGGAGTCGTCCCCGACCAAGGGGCCGATCGGTTTCGACGATGCATGTCGCGACAGGGGAAGCGGGCCGAGGATGCAGAGTCATCTCGTCAACGCTCTCTGCACACCAATAAGTGCCGAATCCAAGCGCACTGACTTCGCTCTCGCTGCCTGATCAGTGATCGAGTCCGTCACCCCGAGGTTGCTATCGCCTCGGACCGTGGCGTCAGCTAGATAGCCACTGGGTGTCACCCTCGCCGGGGGTCGTGGCACCGACATCAATCCGGCTGGGCCCGGGCTGTCCGCCCGTCTGCGGGACGGACAGGGCCGAGCAACACCCGCAGCAGACTGCGCCCGGAGAAGCCCTGACAACACTGCATCGGACGCGGGTTCAATTCCCGCCGGCTCCACTCACCACCACGGGAAGGCCCCGGAACCCTCACGGTTCCGGGGCCTTCCGCGTGTTCTAGCGGATTTTGCCTAGGCCTGTCACCTGCCATCAATGGCCGCTGTCACTCAGGCCGTACCAGGTACTTAGACCACTGTCGGACACGGAATGAGGGCGGCGTGGCAAGAGGCACCGTACGAAAGACACCCCGGGGAATCACCACCCTGCCCAACGGCAGGTTCCGTGCCCGCCTGATGGTGGACTACGTGAACCACACGCTAGGCACCTTTGATCGTGTCTCAGACGCCGACGCAGCACTAGGTGTGATGTCCAGGGACGTTGTTGC
>NZ_KV809412.1:0-14562 GCF_001812555.1 Micrococcus sp. HMSC067E09
GTCACCAACGTCATGGCCGAGTACACCTAGAACTCCCCCGCCTGCGTGGTCACAGCGGTGTGGACGCATCCCACCCCTGCCCAAGCCCCTACCGCGAGCCCTAGCGTGTTCGGCATGACCCCTTCCTCTCCCCTCCAGCTCCGCCTCCCCGCCGGCCACGGCCGCCGCGTGCTCGTCACCGGCGCCTCCGGCTACGTGGGCGGCCGTCTCATCCCGGAGCTGCTCGCCGCCGGCTTCACGGTGCGCGCCGCGGCCCGCAACACCGACGCTCTCGCCGACCGCCCCTGGGGCTCCGATGTGGAGATCGTGCGTTGCGACCTCTCCGAGCCCGAGGACGTGCGGGCCGCCATCCAGGACATCCACACGGTCCTCTACCTCGTCCACTCGATGGGCGGCGGGGCCGGCTTCGTGGAGCGCGAGCAGGCCGTCGCGGACACCGTGGCCACCGCCGCGGAGGCCGCCGGCGTGGCCCAGCTGGTCTACCTCTCCGGCCTGCACCCGGACCGGCCCGTGGAGGAGCTCTCGGACCACATGCGCTCCCGCGAGCTCGTGGCCCGCCGCCTCGAGGAGTCCTCCGTCCCCACCCTGACGTTCGAGGCCGGCATCGTGATCGGCTCCGGCTCGACCAGCTTCGAGATGATCCGCCACCTCACCGAGCGGCTGCCCGTCATGCCCGGCCCCTCCTGGCTGGGGAACCGGGTGGAGCCGATCGCGATCCGGGACGTGCTGCACTACCTCGTCCACGCGTGCGCCCTCGAGGCCCCGGTGCAGGCCCGCGGGCAGATCGGCTGCGGCACCCCGCAGACCTTCGCCTCCATGCTCACCGAGTACGCGGAGATCGCCGGGCTCGGACGCCGCCGCGTGATCGCCCTGCCGCTGCCCGCCATGCGCCTGTCCGGCCTCTGGATCGGCCTGGTCACCCCCATCCCGGTGGGCGTGGCCATGCCGTTGGCCGCGTCGCTGGCCGAAGACGCCGTCACGGACGACCACACCGTGGCCGAGATCGTCCCGGACCCCGCCGGAGGCCTCACCTCCTACAAGGAGGCCGTCCGCCGGGCGCTGGCCCGCGAGCAGGAGGGGCCGCTCGAGGTCACCTGGGATGCGGACCAGAGCGTCGGCCGGGACCCGGCCGCTCCCCTGCCCGCGGACCCGGACTGGGCCGGTTCCACCGTCTACACGGACGAGCGGGAGAAGGAGACCGAGCTCTCCCCCGAGCGGCTCTGGCCAGTGATCGAGTCCATCGGCGGCCCGAACGGCTGGTACTCGACCCCGTTCCTGTGGCGGATGCGCGGCTGGATGGACAAGCTGATCGGCGGCCCGGGCCTGGCCCGCGGCCGCCGGGACCCCGAGCACCTGCGCCTGGGCGACCACGTCGACTGGTGGCGCGTGGAGTCCATCGACCGCGGCCGCCTGCTCACCCTGCGCGCCGAGATGCGCGCCGGCGGACGGGCCTGGCTGCAGCTGGGCGTCGAGCGCACGGAGGACGGCTGCGTCTACCGCCAGCGCGCCGTGTTCATGCCCTCCGGGCTGCTCGGCCGCGCCTACTGGACGGCCATCCTGCCCTTCCACGCCCTTGTGTTCCCGTCCATGGCGGAGAACATCGTGGCGGAGGCACGACGACGGCCGCTCCCCTCAGACTGACCCCGCGCCTCCGGTGCGGGCCGGGTCCGGACAGCCGAAGGGCCCGGCCTCTCCGTCAGCGGAGCGGCCGGGCCCTTCGTGTGCGTCAGTGCGGGTCGGCTCAGGCGCCGGCCTCGGCCTGGGCGTCCTCAAGGGTGGTGGACGGATCCACGATCTGGCCTTCCCAGCCGTCGGACACCGCGTACACGAGGCAGTGCTGGGAGCCGTCGGCGGAGTTGCGCAGCTCGGTGGCGGAGACGGTCACGTCGAGCTCCTCGCCGGCCTTCGCGCCGGTGGTGCGGCAGACGGACTCGGTGTCGGTGGTGTCGTCCTCGCCCTTCTCCGGCACGGCCCAGAGGTACTCGGCGTTGTGCTCGCCCTCGCAGTCGACCTTCTCGAAGGTGCCCACGTCGCGGGCGCCCGGATCGTTGGTCAGGCAGTCGCCGGCGGAGAAGGCGACCTCCTCGGCCTGTGGGGCGTCGCCCTCGCCGCCCTCGGACGAGACGGACTCGGACTGGGTGGCCGACTGGTCGGCGGTCTCCTGCTCGGCGTCCTGGGACTCACCGGCGCAGGCGGTCAGGGCGAGCAGGGCGGCGGCGCCGAGGGCGGCGGCGCGTGAGGTGCGGGCGATGCGGGTCATCTCGTCTCTCTTCCGTTCTTCTCTTCGTTCAGCTTCGGTGCATTCACGGTGCGCGTCCTCGCCGGATTCCCCCTGCCGGCGGCGCGCGTGCCCGGGGTCCCGAGCCGGGCACATTGGGCCACTGTACGCTGGATGTGACGGCACACCATCGCGTGGGTGACCTGGGTCACGTCGGCCACGGGTCGCCGTTCGGAAGCCTCGGCACCAGCTCGGACGGCAGCCCCGGCACCAGGTCCGGCGGCCGTGCGGCGCGCCGGCCTCCGCCCAGGTCAGGGCCCAGGACGCCGCCGCCGACCGCCGGGCTCACCGGCCTGACAGAATGACCGCATGACCTCCTGCGCCGCACAGCCCGATCCTGCCGCCGCCGACCCGCACGCCGTTCCGCAGACGTCCGAGCAGGGCGGCACACGGGACGGCCACCGGGACGCGGAGGAGGTCGTCGTGCTCCTGGCCGAGGACGGCACCCCGGCCGGCACCGAGCCGAAGGCCACCGTGCACCGGCACCAGAACGAGGGCACGCCCCTGCACCTGGCCTTCTCCTGCCACGTGTACGGCCCGGACGGCCGGTTCCTGCTGACCCGGCGTGCCCTGGCGAAGAAGACCTTCCCCGGCGTGTGGACCAACGGGTTCTGCGGACACCCGGGCGTGGAGGAGACGCCGGCCGAGGCCGTCGGGCGGCGCGCCGTCCAGGAGCTGGGCGTGCCGGTGCACTCCGTGGAGCCGGTGCTGCCGGACTTCCGCTACCGCGCGGTGGACGCCGCCGGCGTGGAGGAGAACGAGATCTGCCCGGTGTTCCGGGCGCAGACGGACGGCGACCCCGCCCCGGTGTGGGACGAGGTCGCCGAATGGGAGTGGGTGCAGGTCGCGGACCTCACCGCCGCCCTGGCCGCCGTGCCCGCCGCGTTCAGCCCGTGGCTGGCGCAGCAGTGGCGGCAGGGGGCCTTCGAGGGGCGCTGAGGCAGCCCCGGCGCAGGGCCGCACCGCCACGACGACGGCTGCTCCCCTTTCAGAGCGCCGCGCGCCTCAGGCCTGCGGCTGACCGCCCTGGGCCTGACCACCCTGGGCGGCGGCGTCGTTCTTCGCCGCCTGCTCCGCGGCCATGCGACGGACCTCCTCGATGTCCAGGCCCTTGACCTGCTGCACGAGGTCCTCCAGGGCAGGAGCCGGGAGGGCGCCGGGCTGGGAGAAGACGAGCACGCCGCCACGGAATGCCATGAGGGTTGGGATCGAGGTGATGCCGGCCATCGCGGCCAGCTGCTGCTGGTCCTCGGTGTCCACCTTCACGAAGGCGACGTCGTCATGCTGCTCGGAGGCGGCCTCGAAGACCGGGGCGAACTGCTTGCAGGGGCCGCACCACTCGGCCCAGAAGTCCACCAGGACGGTGTCGTTCTCGGCGATGGTCTGCTGGAAGGACTCGAGGGTCAGGTCGGTGGTGGCCATGGCAGGGATCCTTTCGGACGGGTTCTCGCCGGCGTCCGCCGCGGACGCGGTCACGGTCCGGCGCGTTCTGTCAGGCGGCAACAGGATGCCCCGCCCGGTCTATTCCAAGGCTGACGGACGACGGCCCCGGATGCCCCCCGGTTCAGCGCCCGACGTATTCCGTCCGTCCACCCGGCAGGCGGCTTCCCGACGACGGCCGCCCACCTCCGGCGTCCGCTCGCCTCCGTCCGCGGCACCGGAGCGCGGCGGCGCTCCTCAGATCCCGAACTCGAGCGGGTCCTGGCGGGCTGGCCGCCCGGAGTCCGCGGCGTCCACGGCCGCCAGCTCGTCTGCGGTGAGCTCGAGCTCCAGGGAGGCGAGGTTCTCGGCCAGGTGCGCGGCGGAGCTGGAGCGCGGGATGGCCACGCGCCCGGACTGCCGGTGCCAAGCCAGCAGCACCTGCGCGGGGGTGGCCCCGTGCGCCGCGGCGGCTGCGGTCACGGCCGGCACCTCGAACGGCTTCCCGCCGCGTCCCAGCGGCGTGTGGGCCACCACGGCGGCACCGTGGGCGCGCGTCGCCTCTTGGACGGACCGCTGCTGGACCAGGGCGTCCACCTGGATCTGGTTCACCGCCGCCTGCAGGCCGTCGGCCGCGAGGGTCTCGAGGTGCTCGGACAGGAAGTTGGACACGCCCCAGGAGGCGGCCGGGCCGTCGTCGCCGACCATGCCGGCGAGCGCTGCGGCGGTCTGGCGGAAGGTTCCCTCCTGCGCGGTGCGCCAGGGATTCGGCCAGTGGATGAGCACAAGATCCACACGGTCCAGGCCGAGCCGCTCGAGCGAGCCCTCCAGCGAGGCTCGGACCCGGTCCGCGGGGCCGAAGGCGTCCGCGGTGAGCTTGGTGGTCACCTGCACCGCCTCCCGCGGCACTCCGGCAGCACGCAGGGCGGCCCCCACCACGGCCTCGTTGCCGTAGGCCTGGGCGGTGTCCAGGTGCCGGTATCCCAGTGCCAGGGCGCGTTCGATCGCGGCCTGCCCCTCGGGTCCGGTGAGCTTGTAGGTCCCCAGTCCGAGGGCTGGAAGGGCTGTGGCCGGCACGGAGTTCTCCATGCCGGCCACAGTAGCTGCCGGGGATCAGGCGATGCCGAGGAAGGTGACCGCACCGATCACCACGGCGGTGACGATCACCGGCGCCACGATCGTGACCATGCCGACGTCCTTGTAGGACTCGCGGTGGGTCATCCCGCAGACCATGAGCAGGGTGATGACCGCACCGTTGTGGGGCATCGAGTCCAGGCCGCCGGAGGGCGAGCCGGTGATGCCGATGGCCGGTGCGGTGGATGTGGCGGATGGACTCCCCGACGACGACCGGTCACCTGCGTGCGGAAGGTGCAGGACCGTCGTCGGGAAGCGCGCTGGGCCGGCGTCGAGAAGCGGGCGCGGTGCCCGGCGGCGACCGCACTAAGCTGGCGGCATGAGCCTCGCCTCCCTGCTGATCCTCAACGGCCCGAACCTCAACCTGCTCGGCACGCGCGAGCCGGAGAAGTACGGCACGCAGACGCTCGCCGACGTGGAGGCGCTGGCCGCCGAGACCGCCGCGCGGTTCGGATGGACGGTCGAGTGCCGGCAGTCCAACCACGAGGGGCAGCTCATCGACTGGATCCACGAGGCGCGCGGCAAGCACGCGGGAATCGTGCTGAACCCGGGCGCCTACAGCCACACCTCGGTGGCGATCCGCGACGCCCTCAGCGCGGTCGAGCTGCCCGTGGTGGAGGTGCACCTGACGAACATCCACGCCCGTGAGGAGTTCCGCCACCACTCCTACATCTCCGGCGTGGCCGTGGCCGTGCTGTGCGGCACCGGCGTGCAGGGATACGCGTACGCCGTGGACCGCCTGGCCCGGCTGGGCGGGGCTACCGAGCAGCGCGTCACCGGATAATCGACGGTTCGTCACCAGATCGCAGAGATTCTCCGCGGTCCTGTGACGAACCGTCGATTATCAGCCCGGGCCGTCAGCCCTCGCAGTCCGCGCCCCTGCCCTCGAGCCAGGCGAGGACGGCCTCGCGGTCCTCGTCCAGGTGCGGCGGGGCCTTCACGTGCCGCGCCGGGGTGCGGGAGTAGTCCACGGGGTGGCGCACGGTCGGCACCCCGCCGGCGTCCGCCACCGGGTCCAGCCCCAGCTTCTCCGCGTACGCGATGCCCTCGTCCACGCCGAGGATGGGCGCGCACGGCACCCCGACCTCCACGAGCTCGTCCTGCCACTGCTGCGCGTCCCGCTCGCCGAGGCGCCCCACCATCAGTGCCCGCAGCTCGTCGCGGTTCTCGTTGCGGGCGGACATGGTGGCGAACTTCTCGTCCTGCGCCAGCTCCGGCATCCCCAGCACCTCAGCCAGGCGGGCGAACTGGCGGTCATTGCCGACCGAGATGATCAGGTCCGTGTCCCGGCAGGCGAAGGGGCCGTAGGGGAACAGGCTGGGATGGTCGTTGCCCATGCGCCGCGGCACGGCACCGCCGGCCACGTAGGCGGAGGTCTGGTTGACCAGGCCGGACAGGGCGGTCATGAACAGGTTGAGCTCCACGTGCTGGCCCCTGCCGGAGCCCTCGCGCTCGCGCAGCGCGGCCAGGATCGCCACGGCGCAGTGCAGTCCGGTCATCACGTCCATCATCGCCACACCGCCCTTCTGCGGCGGGCCGTCCGTCTCGCCGGTGAGGGACATGAACCCGGAGACGCCCTGGACGAGCATGTCGTAGCCGGGCAGGTGCGCGCCTGCGGCCGTGCCGAAGCCGGTGATGGAGGCGTGCACCAGGTGCGGCCAGCGCTCGGCCACGGAGTCCGCGTCCAGCCCGTACTTGGCCAGGCCGCCGGGCTTGAAGTTCTCCACCAGCACATCGGCCTCGCCCACGATCCGGTGCACCAGCTCCAGCTGCTCCGGGTCCTTCATGTCCAGGGCGATGGAGTGCTTGTTGCGGTTCGCGGACATGAAGTACGTGGACATGTCCCCGTGCACGGGGGGCCGCCAGGTGCGGGTGTCGTCCCCGCCGGGCGACTCCACCTTGATGACGGTCGCGCCCAGGTCCGCGAGCAGCATGGTGCAGTACGGTCCGGCGAGCACCCGGGACAGGTCCGCCACCACGATCCCCGCCAGCGGTCCGGTGCCGTCCCCGGTGAGCCCGCTCGCGTCCGCCGGCCCCGTGCCGTCCGTCCCGACGACGGCCGCCTCGCCGCCGTCCTGTCCGGTCGCCTTCTGCATGCCTCGCCTCCTGGAAGTCCCTCGACGGCGGGCCGGGCACACTGCCGGGCACACCGCGTCCTTCGCTCCAGCAGACCACCGCCGCGGTCTCACGTCCAATAGCCGATCCGCACCGATTGTTACCCTCGGCGCATAGATCGCCGCGGCGCCCCGCCCAGCCTGGTCGCCCCGGCGCCCCGCCAGGCAGGAGGAGCATCCCATGGACGTCCGCGAGGCCCACGCGTTCCTGGCCGTGGCCGAGGAGCTGCACTTCGGACGTGCGGCCGAGCGCCTGCACATCGCGCAGCCGCCGCTGTCCCGCACCATCCGCAACCTGGAGCGCGCCTACGGCACCGCCCTGTTCGACCGCACCACCCGCACCGTCTCCCTCACCCCCGCCGGCCGCGCCCTCCTGCCGGCCGCGCAGCGCCTCGCCGACGCCGCCGCAGACGTGGACCGCGTCATGGCGGACGTGGCGGCCGGACGCACCGGCCGCATCCGCCTGGGCTTCGCCAGCACCTCGAACCACCGGCACGTCGGCCGTCTGGCCCGCCGGGTCAAGGCCGACCACCCGGGCCTGGCCCTCGAACTGCACTCGGCGCAGTTCTCCCACCAGGGCTTCTCCCGTGTGATGGACGGCCGCCTGGACCTGGCGATCGGCCGCTGGGACCACCTGCCGCCGGAGCTGGACTCGGTGCTGCTGCGCCGGGAAGAGGTCCTCATCGCCCTGCCCGCGGACCACCGCCTCGCCCACCGGGACGAGGTCGCGTTCGCCGAGCTCGCGGACGAGGACTGGATCGTCCTGCCCACCGGCGTCAGCGCGGCCCTGCACCACCGCTTCACCTCGCTGTCCCTCTCGGCCGGCGTGATCCCGCGCGTGACAGAGACGGCCCCGGACTCCTGGACCATGCTCGTGCTCGTGGCCGCCGGCAACGGCGTCGGCTTCAGCATGGAGACCGTCCGGGACAACGCCCACCACGAGTCCGGCGTCCGGTTCGTCCGCCTCTCCGGCCCGGCGAACCCCATGGACATGCGCATGATCTGGCGCCGGGACCACGACTCCGCCGCCCTGCGCTCCGTCGTCAAGGCGTCCGTGGAGGTCTTCCAGGAGCACGACGACGGCTCCCCCGCCTCCGCCTCGCCCGGCACCGGAGGCTGAACCGTGCCGGTTCGGGGCGTCTGCCCCGCCTCCGCCTCGCTCGGCGCCGGGGGCTGAACCCCCGCCTCACCTTCTCGGCCACACTCGAGGGCGGCGCGATTCAGACTAGAATGATCTGACCGACCCCCGATCGGGACATGAGGTGACGTCAGCGGCGAGCGGGCACCCCACCGACGCCCACCGGCGGAGGTGCGGGAGCCGTCGTCGTGCCTGTTTCCCTGTCAGCGCCGGATGCGCGCACCTAGAGTGGCTGTGAGACCACCCGTGCGGCAGCAGCCGCCGCCCCTGCCAGGAGGAACCGTGCCCAAGCACCCCACCGACATCATGAACATCGAGGCCCTCCTCAGCCCCGAGGAGATCGCCGTTCGAGACAGGGTCGCCGAGTTCGTGGACCGCCGTGTCCGCCCGAACATCGGCCAGTGGTTCGAGGACGCCGTCCTCCCCCTCGAGCTCATCCCCGAGATGGCCGAGCTCGGCCTGTTCGGCATGCACCTGGAGGGCTACGGCTGCGCAGGCCGCACCGCCACCGAGTACGGCATCGCCATGCAGGAGATGGAGGCCGGCGACTCCGGTCTGCGCACCGTCGTCTCCGTGCAGGGCTCGCTCGCCATGTCCTCGATCCACAAGCACGGATCCGAGGAGCAGAAGAACGAGTGGCTGCCGAAGATGGCCCAGGGCGAGGCCATCGGCTTCTTCGGCCTCACCGAGCCGACCGCCGGCTCCGACCCGGCCTCCATGGTCACCCGCGCCCGCCTCGAAGGCGACGAGTGGGTCATCGACGGCGCCAAGCGCTGGATCGGCCTGGCCTCCGTGGCCCAGCTCGGCGTGGTCTGGGCGAAGGTCTCCAACGAGGACGTCGCCGCCGCGGACACCGCCGGAGCCCTGGGCCTGGAGATCAAGGACGGCAAGGACGGCGAGACCGTCCGCGGTTTCATCGTGCCGACCGACACCGAAGGCTTCACCGCCACCCCCATCACCCAGAAGCTCTCCATGCGAGCCTCGCTGCAGTGCGACCTGACGTTCGAGGGCATGCGCCTGCCGCTCAACGCGATCCTGCCGAAGAACCCCGGCCTGCGTGGTCCCTTCATGTGCCTGTCCGAGGCCCGCTACGGCATCGCCTGGGGTGCCATGGGCGCCGCCCGCGACTCCATCGAGCAGGCCATCGCCTACTCGAGCGAGCGCCTCCAGTTCGGCAAGCCGCTCTCCGCCTACCAGCTGACCCAGAAGAAGCTCACGGACATGACCGCCGGCCTGCAGACCGGCCAGCTGCTGGCCCTGCAGCTGGGCCGTGCGAAGGACGCCGGCACCCTCACCCCGGCCATGATCTCGCTGGCGAAGCTGAACAACTGCCGCACTGCGATCGAGATCTGCCGCGAGGCCCGCACCATCCTCGGCGGCAACGGCATCACCGGCGACTACTCCCCGCTGCGCCACGCCAACAACCTCGAGTCCGTGCGCACCTACGAGGGCACCGACGAGGTCCACACCCTGATCGTGGGCCAGACCCTCACCGGCGAGGCGGCCTTCCGCGGCTGAGCCGGAGCACGCCCGGCCACAATGACCCCGGCACATGCGTTTTGAGGGCGCAACACGGGGTTGAGATTGCAACTCAACGCCGTGTTGTGCCCTCAAAACGCAGGTGGGAGGCCGCCTCAGGAGGCCGAGGTGCCCTCCGCGGCCTGCCCTGCCTCGCCGGCCTGCCCTGCCTCGCCGGCCTGCTCCACCGCGACCTTCTCCGCAGCGGCCTCGTCGTCGCCGTCGGCGGCGAGCTGGCCACAGGCGCCGTCGATCTCCTTGCCGCGGGTATCGCGGAGGGTACACGGGATGCCGGCGTCCTCCAGGCGCTGCACGAACTCGCGCATCACGTCCGGCTCGGAGGACGTCCAGATGGAGCCCGGGGTCGGGTTCAGCGGGATCGGATTCACGTGCACCCAGCCGCGTCCCCGGGCGTTGAGCTTCTTCGCCAGCAGGTCGGCGCGCCACGGGTGGTCGTTCATGTCCTTGATGAGCGCGTACTCGATGGACACGCGGCGGCCGGTGGCCTGGAAGTACTCGTAGGCCGCGTCGATCGCCTCATCCGCCTTCCAGCGGGAGTTCACAGGGATGAGCTCGTCGCGCAGCTCGTCGTCCGGGGCGTGCAGGGACAGCGCGAAGGTCACCGGGACCTTCTCCTGCGCGAGCTTCCTGATGGCCGGCACCAGCCCCACCGTGGAGACGGTGATGTTACGGGCGGACATGCCCAAGCCCTCCGGAGCCGGGTCCACCATGCGGTGCACGGCGGCCATGAGGCGCTTGTAGTTCGCCAGCGGCTCCCCCATGCCCATGAACACGATGTTCGTGACGCGCTCGGCGTTGTGTCCCTTCTTCTGCAGGCCACCCAGGTCTCCGGCGGCGATCACCTGGTTGGCGCGGACCACCTGCTCCACGATCTCCGCGGCGGACATGTTCCGGGTCAGGCCGTTCTGGCCGGTGGCGCAGAACGGGCAGTTCATGCCGCAGCCGCACTGCGAGGACACGCAGAGCGTGACGCGGCCCGGGTAGCGCATGAGCACGGACTCCACGAGCGCGCCGTCGAACAGGCGCCAGAGGAACTTGATGGTGGCGCCGTCGTCCGTCTTGAGGCGGCGCACCTCGGTGAGCAGCGGAGGGAAGAACGCCTCGGCGATCTGCGCACGCTTGTCCTTGGGCAGGTCGGTCATCTGCTCCGGGTCCGTGGTGTGGCGCTCGAAGTAGTGCACCGAGAGCTGCTTGGCGCGGAACGCCGGCAGGCCGATCTCCTTGGCCTTGGCCTGACGCTCCTCCAGGGTCATGTCGGCGAGGTGCTGCGGGGGCTGCTTCACGCGCGGCTGCTTGAACTGCAGCAGCGGGCGGCCCTCGGCGTCGGCGGCCTGGGTCCAGCCCTCGGCCTGGGGCAGCACCTGGGGGCGCTCGGCGGATGCGGCGCTGCGGGTGCGGGGGTTCGGGCGGCGGGGGCTCTTTTCACTCATCTCGGCCATTGTCCCATCCCGGGGCGGGCACGGTCAGGTGCCGCCGGTCACGGGCAACTGCACCCCCGCTGCGCTTTCGCTCGCGAAAGGGGAGGCAGGCCCAGCGCTTTCGCTCGCGAAAGGGGAGGCGGAAGCCCACGGCCGCTTCCCCTTTCGCTAGCGAAAACGACGAGGTCTCCAGCAACGACGTCCGGGGCCGGACCCGCCGCTACTCCCGCACGTGCACGGTCCTGTCCCGCCCGGCCAGGTATCCGAACACCGCCGCCAGCGTCCCGGTGCACGCGAACAGCACGGCCGCCGGCACATAGGAGCCCGTCACGGCGAACAGCTGCCCCACCAGGAACGTCCCCGACGAGCCGAGCGTGTACCCGACGCCCTGCATCATCCCGGACAGCCTGGACGCCATGGACGCGGTCGCTGTGCGCAGCCCGATCATCGTCAGCGCCACCGCGGTCAGCGCCCCCTGCCCGACGCCGAGCATCGCCGCCCACACGCCCATCGCACCCATCGGCCCGAGGATCACCAGCACGAACCCCGCCCCCGTCAGCACCGCCGCGGCCACGGCCAGCCAGGACTGCCGCCGCATCCGGGCCGCCAGGATCGGCGCCACCAGCGACCCGGCCACCTGCAGCATGATCGACGCCGCAACCACCGACCCGGCAGCCCCGGCCTCCATCCCCCGGTGCCGCAGGATCGGCGCCATCCACGCGAACACCGCGAACGAGCTCATCGCCTGCGCGGCCATCATCAGCGTCAGCCACCAGGCGGTCCGGGACCGGAACGGGCTCGCCTCCCGCTCCGGGTGGGGCACGACGACGGCACCGGCCTCCGCCTGTCCGCTCGCCTGGCCATCGTGGTCGGCGGGGCGCGCCCCGCCGGCTCCCACGGAGCCGGCCGACGACACGGTGCGGGGTCCGGCGGAGGTGCGGGGCCGTCGTCGGGAAGACGCGGGGTCCGGGCGGTGGACGCGGCCGACCAGGCCGCGCATGGACCACAGGGCAGGGGCGATCACGATCAGGACCAGGAGCGCGAAACCGGCCCAGGCGCCGAGGGCGAGGCGGACGTCCCCGAGCGCGCCGAGCAGCGGCTGGGTGAAAGCGGCGCCGAGCGCGGCGGACGCGCAGATGGTCATGGTGTAGATGCCGCTCATCAGCCCGATGCTGGAGGGGAAGTCCATCTTCACGATCACCGGCAGGACCACGTTGCCCACGGAGATGCCCAGGGCCGCGGCAAGGGTGCCGAACCAGAGGGGCCAGAGGGCGTCGCCGGTGGGGAGGGACCGGATGCCCAGGCCTGCCGCAATGAGGACGAGGCCGACGGCGAGCGCGGACCAGGTGCCCCAGCGTCGGGCGAGCAGGGGGACGAGCGGGGCCGCGAGCCCGACGACCGTGACCGGCAGCGCCGAGATCAGCGCGACGGCGACGGGACCCATGCCGGTCAGAGCCGTCCACTCGGACAGGACCGCGGCGAAGGAGGAGAAGACCGTGCGCAGGTTCAGCGCGATCAGCACCACGCACGCGATCAGGTAGACGGTGAACGCGGTGGAGCGACGGCTCGGCCACAGGGCGTCAGGGATGTTCGCGTTCACAGGGACCAGGGTAGACCCGAGCCCTCACCGACGTTGTCCCTCGCGAAACGGGAGGGGTCAGCCGTCGTCGGGGCGGCGCCGAGTCTGCCGTCCGGCGCGGGCCTTGGCCCGACGGTGGGCCGGCGAGTTGCCGACGATCAGGCCCGGACGGCTGCGCATGTCCTTGCGCTCGATGATGCGCTCCATGGGCGCGCGCAGGACGGCCCGCACGATGAACGGCATCGCGATCAGCGCGAGGACCATGAGGCCGACGACGACCCATTCCGTGGTGCTCATGCGTGTCATCCTCCCAGATCGGCCGGGAGGTCGGCCGGCGCGCTCAACGCCGCAGTGTGCGCAGGATCCAGCGGGCCACGCTTGTCTGCAGTGCCTCCGGCAGGCGCCGGTACACGGGTGCGGCCACGGCCCAGATGCGCGCCTCGCGGCGGGAGTCACGGCCGGTCCACCCCCAGCCGAGCCCGGTGCGGACGGGTGCCGGCAGCAGCCCGGCGGTGAGCAGCCTCGCCAGGGGCAGGGCGGCGCGCAACGGCGGTGACAGGCCCTGCCCGGAGAAGAGGTCGGCGGCGATGGCGCGGACTTCGGGGGTGATCTCCAGCCCGGCCATCTGCAAGTCCCAGTAGGCGTCGAAGGCGGTGCGGTCGGCCGGCCAGCGCTCCTCCGCGACGCCGAGCGAGGTCGCCAGGGACGCGTACTCCCGGTACATCCGCTCCGCCTGGTCGGCTGGGAGCGTGCCCCAGACGCGGTGGCGCACCTGCTCCCCGGCCCAGTAGAGGGTGGCGGCGACCCAAAGTTGGGCGTCGGGGTCGAAGGCCGAATACGCCCGGCCCTGTGCGTCCAGCCCGCGGACGGGAGCGTGCGCGCGGTGGACGTGTCCCAGCACCTTCCTGCGTGCGAACTGTGCCTCCGGCAGCACGGCCACGCAGATGTACTGCAGGGTGTGCCGCAGCCGGGCGATCGGGTCCTCGGTGAACCGCGAGTGCGCGGCTACTCCCGCCCCCACCCGGTGGTCCGCCACCTGCAGCAGGATCGCCGCCCCGGCCCCGGCGAGCATGACCGACTGCCGAGCGACCTCCGCCGCCGTGCGCGGCGACGGTGCTGGACGCAGGAGGGGACGCAGCGAGGTCATGGCTCCATCGTCGCAGGGCGTGCGGCCGGCGGTGGAGGGCCTCCCCTTTCGCGAGCGACGACGAGCGGGGTGGCTGGGCACAGGGGCCGCGCGGCCGACGGCGCCCGGAGGGTGGCCCCGACCCGCGCTCGAGTGAACGTCCGGTGAACCGCTCATGGGCAGTTCCGTTCACCTTGTGTTCACCTCAGTTCACCATCGACCGTCCCGCCAGAAACCGCGGAATCGCGCCGATTCCTCGCCACCCGCCTGCCACGCACTGTGACCCCCGCCATGCCGACCGCCCTGTCCACACTTGCTTTTCACCCCGTTCCGCGTATCCTTGGTTTAGGAGTTGTTCACCTTTCGTTCACCTTCCCGAACGGAGAGCGAACCAGAACCGAAGATTTCCCGGCGGACCGCTTCCCCGAACGTCCGCCCCGAGACGCCGGACCCGTCCGGCACGCAAAGGAGGTGCTCGCACATGAGCATCAACACCACCGAGTACCGCGAGGCCCTGCCCACCCAGCCGAACCCCGTCCTGCTGCGCCGCGTGATGACCCGCGTCGAGAACGACCTGGTCGCCCGCCACGCCGCCACCCTCGGCGAGGCCACCGTCCGTTCGACCTTCCGTGAGGTCGTCGACGAGTTCAAGGCCACCGCCCGCCTGTACCACTTCATGCCGACCCTCACCGAGCACGACGCCGAGCGCCGCCTCCGCGAGATGGAGGAGGACGTGGAGCTGGCGGCCGCCTGATCCCGGAGGACCGCCCAGGCTTCCCGACGACGGCGGGGCACCTTCCGCACGGAAGGTGCCCCG
>NZ_KV809413.1:0-365 GCF_001812555.1 Micrococcus sp. HMSC067E09
GGCTCTTCACAATCGAGGGTGTAGACGGGGCTTGAATCCTCCACTCTCGAGCAAGGACCTAGCGATGTAGTTGGTGAGATTCCGGAAGCCCAAGGCGGATCCGCGTAGGTGCTCGAGTCGACCGTTGATGGCCTCGGTGGGTCCGTTGGAGGTGCCGGGTCGGTCGAAGTAGGCCAGGATGTCCGCCGCCCTCTTCTTCAGCGTCCTACCCAGACCGGCCAGCTCGATGAGCTTGGTCGGCACCGCTCGGCCCAGCTTGGCGATCAGCTGCTCCATCATCGTCCTGCCCTTGGCCCTGTCTGTCTGGCGGTAGGCGGCGACCATGTGCTGGTAGAACGTCCAGGTGGCCTCGACCTCCACGTGCT
>NZ_KV809414.1:0-2336 GCF_001812555.1 Micrococcus sp. HMSC067E09
CGACTGGACCTACGAAACGGGGTCAGCCCAGTGTACTTCTTGGGCATGTTCCGATTCTCCTTCAGTTGGATCGGAACGAAACCCAGGGCGCTTCAGACGGTGGCTGGCGGATGACGAAGAACGGGGCGCCGTACCGGTCCCGGTACCGCGTGTTCGAGATTGGCCGGAACCGATGTTATCGAGCGCACGGATGTGTTGTTCTCGGGGCTGGCTCATGGTGGGCACTTCGATGAACGCCAGGAGGGTGCTGGGCGGTATCAGGCCGTGCGTCGGGAATGCGTCGAAGCAATCGAACGGAAGCTCCAGGTCGCTGTGACGCAGAGCTGACTACAGGAGCACCATGACGGAGCGGCCCCGATACCGGAGAGGTATCGGGGCCGCGGGCTTCTCGGTCTGACGTAGGAGATTCAGTCAGGACGGCCAGCCTGTGATGCCTTCGAATAGTTGGCTCAGGCTGAGGCTGGCCGTCGTGTTGGGGTCAGTCAGTGCGATTGGTGGCGCGACGATGCCGTGCGGTCTCGAAGATCACGTGCAGGATCGAGGCAACCAGAATCAGAGCAAGTGCAAACCACGTCCACCCGTCCAGGCTAAGGTTCGCGATGTCGTGGCCCTGGTTCTGAAGGTCGGTGATGGTGCTCTTGAACTTGTAGCTGACGATGGCTGACAAGCTGACCAGGACAACAAGTGTGGCCCATGCGACTGCTCGTTTGCGGATGAGGATGGATGCACCGAACATGACGGTCCAGAATCCCACGACGATAGGGAGGGCGCTTGTCAGCATCAACGACCCCACCAGGTTCTGGAGCGAAGTCGGGACCTGGTCATTTTTGACTTCTTCGACACCAGCGAGGATCGGGACTGGTTGGGGGTCGGTGGTTGCGTCAGTGGGTTGGTCGTTGGGTGCGTCAGAAGACGGGTCGGTGGCTGAGGCGGAGGCGGTAAGCAGCAGGAGGGCGTGCAGGGGCGCAGGAGGGCGTGCAGGGTGCGGACCGGCGGAGCCGGAGCAAGTTAGATACTTAGCTATGCTAAGTCGCTTTCGGCCTAGTCAGGCCGGGATTCGTTGCACTGTGCTGGGGGTGCAGGCGCAGGGGGTCAAGCGTCGTCGGAGGCGTCCGTTTTGGGGGCCTGGGGGGTGTCCGGGGTGCGCGGCGGGTCGTTCTTGTGGATCGCTTAATGAACGGCGCGTGTGCTGACGCCTTCGCGCTCGGCAATGGCGCGCATGATCATGCCTTCGGTGCGCATGGCGCGGATACGTTCATGGAGCGCGGCGACCTTGACGAAGTACTTCTCGCAGGGCTGGGCAACCGTGCGCCGGAGCGGTCCGGGGTGCACCCCGGACCGCTCCACGAGGACGCGGGAGGGCCATTTGGGATTGGCTGGAGCTGGGCAGTCCGTGTCAGTGTGAAAAGTAGTTCAATTCTTCATAAGAAGTGAACTAATCACAGGAGGGGGTGGGGTCACAAAGCTAGAAGCGAGGCTCTCAATCAAAGCGACTATAATATTCGTCATTCTGATTTTTCTTCTAGCTTCTTTTCGAGCTTATTCTTCCTCCTGTTTAGGCGCCACCAAGAAACTGACCCCTTGAGCTGGAGGGCTCCTAGTTCGTCGAGGGATGGGAGCCCCTTGTCAGACAGCCTTTTGGAGACCTCTGTCTTGTCTGCTCCTTGCATCGTTGCAACGAGTGCGTGCGCTTCCTTGACTGGAGCGGATGCTAGAGGGTGGGTGGAGAGTTTCGCGTTGACTGCCCTTAGCTCCTCTTCAAGGGCTGAGCGGGAAATGCCTCGGAGTGGCATAGGTCACTTCCCCCTCAGGCAGGCAAGCGCAGCCCGTCCTCCTGCGGCGAGAAACGCCTCAGGGGTCCCCCGAGTCATGATCTGGGTGATCTGAGGCCCATTGAGACCGATTCCCATGAGGCACCTATAGACAGCCCAGGGCCACGCCTGCGTTTCGGCTACTTCCGGGCCGGTCTTCTTTTCCTCGATTAGAAGATCAGAGACATCCCACTCGCTGGATGTGCTTCCTTGATTCTCGAAGTCGCCGGGAAGCGAGGCGGCGGCTGCGTACCCGTCTGTTGCTTGAGGGGTGAAGGCGGGCTGGGCCGCCCAGGCGGTAGCCCCGAAGTTGCTGACGGTGAGGGCTCCTACGATGGAAAACGCGGCCCCGGACTGGGCTAGACGAGAGAGGCGCGGTCGATGCTTGTCGGGCATGAGAGTCTCCTTCGAGTGGATATGACGCGCCCCACTGTACTGTGCGTTCTCTATGCACCGCTATTGCTCTCTGATCCCTCTCGCTCAAGAGGACCTCTTCCTAGGTGTGATGTCCAGGGACGTTGTTGC
>NZ_KV809415.1:0-1332 GCF_001812555.1 Micrococcus sp. HMSC067E09
TGTCGCGCGTCAGACTTAGTGGCAGGGCTGTTATGTAGGTCCTGAAGGAGAGTCAGACATGGGTAGACCACCCTCGATTCCGGTGGAGAAGAAGACCCGGATAGTGCTGAGCGTGCTGGCCGGCGAGATGTCCATCGCCGAAGCGGCACGCAAGGAGAAAGTCAGTGAGCAGTCCATCGGACGGTGGAAGGCCGAGTTCCTGGAAGCCGGCAAGACCGCCCTGGTGGCCGGCAGGTCCGGACCATCCTCCCGAGAGGAACAGCTGGAGGCCGAGGTCGCCGAGCTGACCCAGGCCTTGGGCGAGGCACACCTGGAGGCCAGGGTGTGGAAGAAGTCCGCGGAGGGCCGGCTGGGCCCTTCGAGGACCTCGAGGTGATCCGCGTGGAAGCGGGCATGTCGACCGCGAGGTTCTGCCAGCTGTTCGACATGCCCGAGCGGACCTGGCGCCGCTGGCAGGCCAAGGCCCGCACCGGGACGGTGGTGAAGGGACCGTGGCCGCAACCGGCACGGCAGGCCGCCAGGGAACTGGTGGTCAAGCACGCGCTGGCCCATCCGGCGTGGGGGCATCGGAAGATCTGGGCGATGGTCCGCCACGACGGGCATGTGGTTTCCGAGGCGACCGTGCTGCGGATCCTGCGCGACGAGGGGCTGATTCTGCCCGCGCAGTACCAACGGGAGCGACGGAAGCTGGCCGAGCGGCGCAAGGCCGCGTTCGCCACCGAGCCTTCAGGCCCGAACCAAGTCTGGCAGCTGGACTTCAGCGAGTTCGAGACCACCACCGGAGGGACCTGGCGGCTGGCCGGGTGCCGGGACTACTGGTCCAAGTACGAGTACCCCTTCCACGTTTCGCCCACTGGGAACCAGCACGACGCGATCGACGCGATCGAGTTGGCCCTGGCCGACTACGAGGCTATGTTCGGTCACCCGCTGGTCGAGGCCTGCCCGGTCGATCCCGAGACCGGTGAGCTGTTGCCCGTGGTGACCATCGTGACGGACAACGGCGGGCCGTTCCGGTCCTTCCGCTTCGAGTCCTTCATCGCCGCCCACCCCGAGCTACACCACGTGCGGACCCGAGTGAAGACCCCGGGGCAGAACGGGTCCCGTGAACGCGGCTTCGGCACGCTGAAGTACGAGCGGCTCTACCTGGACGAGATTGACGACGCGATCGTGCTCGCCGAGCGGGCCGAGGACTACCGGATCGAGTACAACGAGCTCCGGCCCCACGAGGCCATCTCATGGAACCGGCCCAAGGAGGTGCACCTGGGCCTGGCCGACCCCACCACCCCGACATTCAAAACCAAGGAAATCCTGCCAACTACTTGACGCGGGACA
>NZ_KV809416.1:0-21561 GCF_001812555.1 Micrococcus sp. HMSC067E09
GTCAACAACGTCATGCCCTCCTACAACAAGGTCGCCCGCGCCGAACTCTCGTTCGAGCTGGCGAAAGCCGACGCCTATGTGTTCGGAGACGACGACGGCAAGCTGCGCTCACCCGACGCGATGACGAGCCGATGGGATCGCCGCTTGAAGTGGGCGACCGCGAAGTTCGACAGTCTGCACCGCGTCACGATCAAGGGGCTGCGTCACACCCACGCGACGCTGCTGCTCGAACTCGGCGAGCACCCCAAGGTTGTCCAAGAGCGTTTAGGGCACTCAACGATCACCACGACGATGAACATCTACTCCCACGTCACCCCGACCATGCAGAGGTCGGCAGTAGACCGCTTCGCCGCACATCTCGGCAAGGCTTAGCACTTTTTCTAGCACTTCAACGCGAAATGACCCCCAACCCGAGAGATAAAATCCCAGGTCAGGAGCCATTTCATTCGCGTGCGCGAGGGGGGACTTGAACCCCCACGTTCTTGCGAACACTGGCACCTGAAGCCAGCGCGTCTACCAATTCCGCCACTCGCGCGAGCGGCCTCCCAGGCGATCCGGCGTCACCGGCCTCGTCCTGAGCAGCGAGGAATACCTTACCGCACCCGTTCGACAGCGCGCAAATCGGCACCAGGCGCCTCCGAACGGCCACGATTCGGCATCCGTTCGGAGGCCGCGCCCGGCCGCTCCCAGGAGTTCACCGAGCTGTCCCCGTAGTATCGAAGGCGACATCTGCGGAAAGGAGTGCCCCTTGGGCCTTCTGGACAACCTGGAGCGCGGCCTGGAGAAGGCCGTGCGGTCGGCGTTCTCCGCGGGCGGCTCCCAGGCCGTGAAGCCCGTCGAGATCGCCTCGGCCCTGCGCCATGAGATGGACGACGAGTCCATCACGGTGTCCGAGGGTCATGTCGTCGCGCCCAACGACTTCGTGGTGCGCTTCTCCGAGCCGGACTTCGAGCGCGCACGTGACTGGGGCACCGCCCTGGCGCAGGAGCTCTGCGACGAGGTCATCCGGTACGCCGACTCCCAGCAGTACACGCTCCCCGGCACCGTGCGGGTCGCCTTCCACGCGGACGTGGACCTCCGCGAGGGCCGGATCGAGGTGGACTCCCGTCTCGACGACGGCTCCGCCGCCTCGGACGACCGCGTCCCCCAGGACTCCCCCTCCCCGTTCGGCAGCGCCCCCGGGGCCGCCGCCGTGGAGGAGCCGCCGCAGCGGCTCGTGGAGGACGAGGCCCCGGTGGGCCCCGCCGCCCCGCGCCGCTCCGAGCGTCCGCGCATGCCCGCCGCCGGCCGCCGGGGCGCCTACGGCGAGGGCTCCCATGCCGCAGACGCACGGGACCCTCACGATCCGGACGACGCCCCCGACCGCACCCGGGTGGTGCCGCGCCCGGGCGCCGAGTCCTCCGTCCCCTCCCTCGAGGTGGACGGCCGCCTGCATCCGCTGGAGCAGGAGGACATCGTGGTGGGCCGCTCGAACGAGCGCGCCGACCTCGTGCTGTCCGACTCGTCGGTCTCCCGGGAGCACGTCCGCCTCATCCGCACAGGCCGGAACGTGACCCTGATCGACCTGGGCTCTCGCAACGGCGTGACCGTGAACGGCCGCCGGGTTGACGGGTCCGTCACGCTCCACGACAGTGATCGCATCACCGTGGGACAGACAACCCTGGTCTTCCACGCCGCCCCGGGACAGGAGGTCCGATGAGCGAACTCGCCATCGCCGCGCTGCGCTTCGGGCTCCTGCTGGCCCTCTGGATCTTGATCGTCTCGATCGTCACGTCCCAGGGCCGCGACCTCGTGGTGGGCCGCCGCAACAAGACCCGCCGGGACGCGGCCCCGGTCACCGCCTCCGCCGCGTCGGCCCCGGCCGCCGCCGGCGGCTCCGCCGCACCGGAGCACCACGGCGCCCCTGCGGGCGGCCGCACCGTGCACTCCGGGCCGCCGACCCCGGCACCGCGGCTGGCCAGCACCCTCATGGTGGACAAGGGCCCGCTGGCCGGACGTGAGATCGACCTGCAGGGGCAGGCCCTGCTCATGGGCCGCGCCCAGGACGCAGACCTCGTGCTGGAGGACGACTACGCCTCGGGCCGCCACGCCCGCCTGTTCCCGCAGGGCACCCGCTGGTTCCTCGAGGACCTCGGCTCCACCAACGGCACCTTCGTGAACGGCAGCCAGATCTCCCGCGCCCTGCCCGTCGGCCCCGGCGACTCCATCCGGATCGGCAAGACCGTCATGGAGATCAAGGCCTGACCCATGCCCTACGTCCTCCACTGCGCCGCCAAGTCCGACGTCGGCAGGATCCGCTCGAAGAACGACGACTCCGCCTATGCGGGTCGTCATCTCGTGGTGCTTGCCGACGGCATGGGCGGGCATGTGGGCGGCGACGTCGCCTCGGCCTCGGCCGTGCTGGACCTGGCCCCGCTGGACGCCACCGGCTACGACGACCCGGCGACCGTGCTGCCGGACGAGATCCAGAACGCGAACCTGGTCCTCAACGAGCTGGTCCACGCGAACCCGAAGCTCGCCGGCATGGGCACCACCTGCACCGCCGGTCTGCTCGCCGGGGACACGCTCTACATGGCGCACATCGGAGACTCGCGCGCCTACCGCCTCAGGGACGGCGAGTTCGAGCAGATCACGCGCGACCACACCTTCGTGCAGCGCCTCGTGGAAGAGGGCCGCCTGTCCAAGGAGGAGGCCGAGCACCACCCGAACAAGAACGTGCTCATGCGGGTGCTCGGCGACGTGGACGCCTCCCCGGAGCTGGACGTGTTCGAGGTCCCGGTGACGGTCGGCGAGCGCTGGCTGTTCTGCTCGGACGGCCTGACGGACGTGGTCACGGTGCCCACGATCAAGCAGACCGTGGAGCAGGCCGAGACCCTCGAGGACGCCGTGGACGAGCTCGTGGACCTGACCCTCAAGGGCGGCGCCCATGACAACGTCACGGTGATCGTCTTCGAGGTCGCGGAGGGCACCGAGGAGGAGCTCGCCCCGGTCCAGTCGCTGCACCTGTCGGACGAGGCCCTGGCGGCCGCGCATCCGCCGGAGGTCGGCCCGGTCTCCGGCCGCCTGCTGCGCGAGGACCTTCAGGTGCGCCCGCACATCCTGGTCGGCGCCGCCTCCGCCGCCGTGAAGACGGACCGCGTCCCGATCGTCACACGCGCCACCACGAAGCGCCGTGCCGCCACCCTGCTCGGCGAGGAGCCGGCCCCGGACAACCGGCCGCGCCGTGCCGCCGCCATCCTGACGGGCTCCTCCCGCGCGGAGCCGGCCACCTCCGAGGTCCCGACGACGGCACCCGCCTCCGCGATCGGCTCTGCCGGAGAGGGGGACTCCGCCCCGAACGGCGCCGCCGCCGCGGGAGCGGCCGCAGTCGGCACCCCCGGCTCGGCGAGCGCCGCGGACACCGCCGACTCCCCCGCCTCCGGCAGCGCCCCGTCTGCGGAAGGCGCGGACGGCGCAGCCGCGTCGGCAGACGCGCGCACGGCCACGCAGACGCAGGACGAGGATCTCTCCGCGGAGGAGGACACCCGCGAGTCGACGTACCGCCGCGGCTTCTTCGTGCCCGTCTTCGCAGCGCTGCTGGCCTTGATCCTGGCCGTCCTGCTGGGCTGGGGGTACCTCTGGACCCAGACCCAGTACTACGTGGGCGAGCACGAGGGGAAGGTCGCCGTCTTCAAGGGCGTCTCCCAGCGGCTGGGCCCCCTCGAGCTGTCCGAGGTGGACCGGGACACCGATCTGTCCGTGGACAGCCTGACCGGCTACACCCGCACGCGGGTGGAGTCCGGCATCTCCGCCCGGGACCAGGAGCACGCGGACCAGATCGTCGCGGACCTGCGCCGAGACACCGGCGAGGAGTCCGACGGCGGCGAGGAGCCGTCGTCGTCCCCGGCGTCCTCGAGCTCCTCGGACGACCCGTCCTCCTCGCCCTCCCGTTCCGGGTCCGCCTCGACGACGCCCTCCCGCTCCGGGTCCGCCACGCCGTCTCCGTCCGGCTCGCGCAGCCCCGCCCCGAGCGGCTCGTCCTCCTCGAACGGGGGTGACTGATGCCCGGCGTCATCTCACCGCCGCACCCGCGGCGCAACGTGGAGCTCCTCCTGCTGGTGCTGGCCCTCGGCATCGGCCTGGGCGCGAACCTGCTCGGCGCCATCGGCACCGAGCAGGAGATCACCACCGCCTACTGGGTCCAGTCCGGCGTGCTCGCCGCGGCGAGCCTGGCCCTGCATGTGGTGCTGCGCCTGCGCGCGCCCTTCGCCGACCCCTACATCCTGCCGATCACGGTGACGCTCAACGGCCTGGGCCTGGCGATCATCCACCGGCTCGAGACGTCGAACACCCTGGCCAACGCCACCACCCAGCTGGTGTGGACCGTGGTGGCCATGGCCATGGCCGGAGCGCTGCTCTGGTTCGTCCGCGACCACCGGCTGCTGCGCCGCTGGCCCTACCTGTTCCTCGCTCTCTCCGCGGTGCTGCTGGTCCTGCCGCTGCTGCCGGGCATCGGCATGACCGTCAACGGCGCGCGGATCTGGGTGAACCTCGGCGTCGGCACCTTCCAGCCCGGCGAGATCGCCAAGATCACACTGGCCGTGTTCTTCGCCGGCTACCTCTCGGCGAACCGGGACCTGATCCTGCTCGCCGGCAAGAAGGTCGGGCCCCTGACCTTCCCGCGCATGCGCGACCTCGGACCCCTCGTGGTGGCCTGGCTCGTGGCACTGGGCGTGCTGGTCTTCCAGCGCGACCTCGGCTCCGCGCTCCTGTTCTTCGGCCTGTTCATGGCGATGCTCTACATCGCCACCTCGCGCGCTTCGTGGATCCTGCTGGGCCTGGGACTGATCGGCCTGGGCGCCGTCCTGGCGTTCCTGTTCATGCCGCACGTCACCGCCCGCTTCGACGTGTGGCTCAACGCCTTCGACAGGCAGATCTACGAGCGTCAGTTCGGCGGCTCCCTGCAGGTGGTCGAGGGCGTGTTCGGCATGGCCTCCGGCGGCTTCATGGGCACCGGCCTCGGCGCCGGCTCCCCGTGGCGCGTGCCGCTGAACCACTCGGACATGATCCTGGCGACCATCGGCGAGGAGCTCGGCTTCGTCGGCCTGTCCGCCGTCCTGGTCCTCTACCTGCTGCTGTTCACCCGCATCATGCGCGCCGCCCTGGGCGCCCGCGACGCCTTCGGCAAGGTCCTCGCGGCCGGCCTGGCGTTCACGCTCGCCTGGCAGCTGTTCGTGGTGGCCGGCGGCGTCATGCTCGTGATCCCGATGACCGGCCTGACCACCCCGTTCCTGGCGGCCGGCGGCTCCTCGCTGCTCGCCAACTGGATCATCGTGGGACTGGTGCTGCGCATCTCCCATTCTGCCCGCCGCCCCGTGGTGGTGGACGACATGGTCAACGCGTCCGGCCCGGGTGCCGGCCACCAGGATCCGGCCAAGCTCGTGGCCCTCGAGCCGCACCGTCGCGGCGCGGGGCGCCGCGGATCCGCCCGCCGCGCCGCCGTGGGAGGTGATCGCGCATGAACGAGGCGATCCGTCGCATGTGGATGGTGGCCGTGGCCCTGGTGCTCGTGCTGCTCGTGGCCGGCTCGACCATCCAGGTGGTCCTGGCCGACCAGCTCAAGGAGGACCCCCTGAACCGTCGCCAGATCTACCTCGAGTACGGCGCCCCGCGCGGCCCGATCCTGGTGGACGGCGAGCCGATCGCGCAGTCCGTCGAGTCGGACGGCCGCTTCGCCTACCTCCGGCAGTACTCGGAGTCCGGCATGTACGCGCCCATCACCGGCATGTACTCCCTCAACTACGGCGCCTCCGGCCTGGAGCAGAAGCTCAACCGGTACCTCGCCGGCACGCCGACCTCCGCGTTCATGGACCGTGCGTTGGAGATCGTCACCGGCTCCACCGCCCAGGGCGACCAGGTCGAGCTGACCCTGGACTCGGACATCCAGCGCCTGATCTACGGCGCCCTGCCGGACGGCGTCCGCGGCTCGATCGTGGTCACCGAGGTGGACACCGGCCGGATCGTCGGCATGACCTCGCGCCCGACCTTCGATGCGAACGCCGTCTCCTCACAGAACCTCGCCGAGTCGCGGGCCGCCATGGAGGAGCTCGAGTCGATCCCGGGCGGCAGCGCCTACACCAACCGCGCCACGCAGCAGCTCATCTCCCCCGGCTCCACCTTCAAGCTCATCGACGCCATCGCCATGCTCGAGTCCGGCGACTACTCCCCGGACGACGAGCTCGAGGTGCCGGAGCGCTACACGCTGCCCGGCACCCGTACCCAGATGGGCAACTACAGCGGAGAGGGTGCCCAGTGCGGCACCCGGTCCACGGCATCGCTGACCTGGATCATGGCGAACTCGTGCAACACCCCGTTCGCCGAGGCCGCCGTCGATCTCGGCCAGGACAAGATCCGTGAAGTGGCCGAGCGCTTCGGCTTCAACCAGGACTTCGAGATGCCGCTGGACGTCGCGGCATCCCGGTTCCCGCAGGACCTCGACGACGCCGCGCTCGCGCAGTCGGCGATCGGCCAGCGGGACGTGCAGGCCACGGCCCTGCAGATGAACATGGTGGCCTCCGGCATCGCCAACGGCGGGATGCTGATGGAGCCGCAGCTCGTGGAGTCGATCCGCAGGTCGGACCTGTCCGTGGTCGAGTCGTTCAGCCCGCGCGAGCGCGGCCGGGTCACCAGTGAAGACGTCGCCGCACAGGTGCGGGACATGATGGTCGCGGTCGTCGAGGAGGGCGGCGCCTCGGGTGCCCGCTCCTCTCAGGTGCAGATCGCGGCGAAGACGGGCACGGCGCAGATCGACGGCACCGACGCGGTGCACTCGTGGATCACGGGCTTCGCTCCGGCGGAGAACCCGCGCTACGCGGTGACGATCGTCATCGAGAACACAGACTTGGGCACAGGACGCCGTCTGACGGTGGACAACATGAAGAGGATCATGGAAGCGGTGGTCGCAGAATGAGGCCGACATCCGGTATCACGCTGGGCGGCAGGTACCAGCTCACCGATCGCATCGCGATCGGCGGCATGGGCGAGGTGTGGAAGGCACGAGACAAGGTCCTCGGCCGCATCACCGCGGTGAAGATCCTCAAGGAGGAGTACACCGGCGACCCCAACTTCCTGCGCCGCTTCCGCGCCGAGGCCCAGCACACCGCGCTGCTGAACCACCCCGGCGTGGCGAACGTGTACGACTACGGCGAGGAGAAGGGCTCCGCCTACCTCGTCATGGAGCTCGTGCCCGGGCAGCCGCTCTCGTCGATCCTGGAGAAGGACAAGGTCCTCTCCCCGGACCGCACGCTGAAGATCATCTCCCAGACCGCGGCCGCCCTCTCGGCCGCCCATGCCCAGGGTCTGGTCCACCGCGACGTGAAGCCGGGCAACCTGCTGATCACCCCCACCGGCCGTGTCAAGGTCACCGACTTCGGCATCGCCCGCCTCGCGGACCAGGTGCCGCTGACGGCCACCGGCCAGGTCATGGGCACCGCCCAGTACCTCGCCCCCGAGCAGGCCACGGGCCAGCAGGCCACCGGCGCCTCCGACCTCTACTCGCTCGGCGTCATCGGCTACGAGTCCCTCGTGGGCCGTCGTCCGTTCACCGGCGAGTCCCAGATCGCGATCGCCCTGGCCCAGGTCAACGATCCGCCGCCTCCGCTGCCGGAGACCATCCCGGCTCCGGTGCGCGCGCTGATCATGTGCCTGCTGTCCAAGGAGGCCCAGGAGCGCCCCTCGGACGCCACCGCGCTCTCCGAGGCCGCGGACGCGCTGCGCCGCCACGACACCGCCGGTGCGGTCGAGGCCGTGCCGACCCTGCGCCCGTTCCTCGAGGAGTACGCGGACAGCGAGGCCACCACCACCCTGGACGCCCAGACCGCGCCGGTCGACTACTCGGGCATGCGGGACACCCACGCCACGGACGTCGTCCCGCCGGACTCCGGTGCCGCAGCCGGTGCCGCAGCTGGTGTGGGTGCGACCGGTGCCACGGCCGCACCGCGCACCGCCTCGATGCCTCGGATCGACGACTCGCAGGACTCCCGCGACGCCGCCCGCGAACAGCACCAGCCGATCTCCGCCGCCGCGGACGCGCCGGAACACCGCCAGGACACCGGCCGCCTCGACCTGGACGACGGGGACCGCCGCGCGCGCTCGACCGTCGTCGGCCCCGAGGCCACCCGGAACGACGGCCGCCGCCGCGGTCCCCGCTGGCCGCTGGTCGCCCTGCTGCTGCTCCTCGCGTTCGCCGTGCTCGGCGCGCTGCTGTGGCCGAGGGTCTCGGAGATGCTTGGAGCCGGGGACGACGCCCCGCAGTCGGAGGTCGGGGAGATCACGCTCCGGGAGGACGAGTACGTCGGGCGCCCGGCGGCCGAGGTCGTGCCGCAGATCGAGTCCAAGGGCCTGGAGGCCGACCAGACGGAGGCGGACGACCGCGCCGAGGAGGGGACCGTCGTCGGGCTGGCCCCGCTGACCGGCCTGACCGCCGGTGACACGGTGACCCTGGACGTCTCCACCGGCATGGGTGAGATCCCGGCCGACCTGGTGGGCATGGCCGCCGAGCAGGCGACCACCGTCCTGCAGGACGCCGGCTTCAGCGTGGACCGCGTGGACGACCCGTCCGCCGCGGGCGCCGCCGGCGAGGTCGTCCGCGTGAACCCGGGCTCCGGCGAGCGCCACCGCTACGACACCCCGGTGCAGCTGATCGTCGCCGCCGGGAGCGGCGGCGAGGCACCCGCCCCGACCACCTCCGCGGCCCCGACCGGCGAGCCGACGACGGAGCCGGAGCCCACCGAGTCCGCCGCGCCGACCTCCGAGCCCTCGGAGGAACCCACGCAGAAGCCGACGGAGGAGCCCTCCTCCGACCCGACCACCAGCGAGGAACCGACCGAAGAGCCGACCGGCGAGCCGACGACCGAGCCGGAGCCCACCGAGGACCCGACCGAAGAGCCCACCGAAGACCCCACCGAGGACCCGACCGAGGACCCGACCGAGGTCCCGACGGACGACCCGACCGAGGAGCCGACGGAGACCGACCAGCCCACGGAGGGACCGGACACCGGCGAGACGACCGCCCCGGCGGAGCCGACCGACGAGGACGTGACCGGCTGAGCCCCGGGGGCTCTCACCGGTGACGTCGCACCCAGGACGGACGGGAGCATCACGTGTCCACTGAGCACATCCTCAACGGCCGCTATCGGATGGAGGATCTGATCGGCCGCGGCGGCATGGCCGACGTGTACCGCGGCACCGACCTGCGCCTGAAGCGGACGGTGGCGATCAAGATGATGCGCCCGGACCTGGCCCGGGACCCCCAGTTCCAGTCCCGGTTCCGGCGCGAGGCCACCAGCTCGGCCTCCCTGAACCACCCGAACATCGTCCACGTCTTCGACACGGGCGAGGAGGACATCGAGGACCGCCACGCCCACGAGGTGTCCTGCCCGTTCCTCGTCATGGAGCACGTGGACGGCGGCACCATGAAGGACGCCATCGGCGCCGGAGACGTCACCGTGGAGGAGGCGGTGGCGTGGCTCGACGGCGTCCTGGCCGCCCTCTCCTACTCGCACGGCCTCGGGATCGTGCACCGGGACATCAAGCCGGCGAACGTCATGGTCACCGGCTCCGGCGAGGTCAAGGTGATGGACTTCGGCATCGCCCGCGCTCTCGCGGACACCTCTGCCACCATGACCCAGACGCAGACCGTGGTGGGCACCGCCCAGTACCTCTCCCCCGAGCAGGCGATGGGCGGGACCGTGGGCACCCGTTCGGACCTGTACTCCGTGGGCTGCGTGGCCTTCGAGCTGCTCACCGGCCGCCCGCCGTTCCTGGGCGAGTCCCCCGTGTCCGTGGCCTACCAGCACGTCCGCCAGGACCCGCCGCGCCCGTCCACGCTGAACCCGGACGTGACCCCCGCCCTCGACGCGGTGGTGCTCACCGCGCTGGCCAAGGAGCCCGACGACCGCTTCGACGACGCGGACCAGTTCGCCGCCGCCCTCGTGGAGGCCCTCGGCTCCCCCGAGCAGACGCAGACGGGAGCACTGCCGCTCGTGGATCCGGACGCGGACGCCCCCGCCGGCCCCACCCCCTCCGAGGACTCCACCCCCGCCCTGCCGGCGGCCGGCGCCGCCACCGGAGCGGGCGCGGCCGGCGCCGCCGCCGGTTCGGGCGCCGCCGGTGCCGCGGCCGGTGCCGCCGCCGTCGGTTCGACCGCCGCCGGGGCGGCAGGCGCGTCCGTCGACTCCGGAGGACACCGGCCCCCACTGACCCCCCGCTCGCTCTCCACGGTGGACACGAACCGTCACCTGCCCGTGCGCGCAGACCTGCCGAACACCGGTTCCACAGCGGTGGGAGACGCCGAGGAGGAACGCTCCCCCCGCCGCCGCGGCCTGCTATTCGGCCTGATCGCCCTTCTGCTGCTGGCGGTGGCCGCCGCCGTGGCACTGCCCCTGCTGCTCGGCGGGCGCGACTCCCAGGTGGAGGTCCCGGACGTCGTGGGCGTCCCCGTCGAGCAGGCCGAGACCACGCTGACCGAGGCCGGCCTGGAGACCCGCACCTCCGAGGTCTATGACGACGAGGTCCCCGAGGGCTCCGTGGTGTCCACGGACCCCGGCGCCGGCGACCGGGTGGACTCCGGTTCCGAGGTCCGGCTGAAGGTCTCCCAGGGGCCGTCCTCGGTGACCCTGCCGGAGAGCCTGCGCGGCGCCTCCGAGGCCACCGTCCGCGACGAGCTCAGCCGCCTGGGCCTGACCGTCTCCTCCGTCTCCTCGACGAACTCCGCCGATGTGCCGCGTGACCGCCTGGTCTCCACCAGCCCCGAGCTCGGCAGCGCGGTGCCCCCCGGGTCCTCCGTGGACCTGCAGCTGTCCACCGGCCGGACGACGCTGCCGAACGTGGTCGGCCTGTCCGAGGAGTCGGCCCGCACCGCCCTGCAGGAGGCCGCCCCGAACGTGATCGTGCGGGTGCAGGAGCGCGAGTCCGCCGCCGCCACCCCGGGATACGTCATGCGTCAGGACCCGCCCGCGGACCGCGAGGTGGACAACGAGGGCGCCGTCACGCTGACCGTCGCGAAGGCCGCCCCGGAACCGTCCGAGACGCCCTCGCCGAGCGACGACCCCGAACCGTCACCGTCACAGAGCCCGACGCCGTCCGAGGACCCGACCGAGTCACCCGACCCATCGCCGTCCCCGTCGCAGAGCCCTGACCCGACGGACTCCCCGGAACCGTCCGAGTCCCCCTCGCCGAGCGACGACCCCGAGCCCAGCGAATCACCGTCCCCTTCCGAGGACCCCACGGAGTCTCCAGAGCCGTCGGATTCCCCGCCCCCGTCCGAGGACCCGACCGAGTCACCCGACCCATCGCCGTCCCCGTCGCAGAGCCCTGACCCGACGAACTCCCCGACCCCGTCCGAGAGCCCCTCGCCGACCGGGTCCGGCAGCCCCAGTTCTCCGGAGGGACGCCCCACCAGGCCCGGACCGCCGTCGGACGTCCCGTCCAACGGCCCTGCACCGCGCGACTGACCGATCCGCCCGCGCTGTCGTCGCGGCGCAGGCCGGGCGCCCGCCGGCCGGAGGGCCGGAGCCCCTCCACCACGACGGCGGCCCCTCACCTTCGTGAGGGGCCGTTCCGTCGTCGGGACGCGGGGGGCGGGGCGGTCAGCGGGCCCCGGCACCCATGATGGGCGCGAGCGCCCCGCCGAGGTCCGCGGCGCCGACGAGGCCGGCGGACTCGAGCCAGTTGCCGAGCATGCGGTAGCCGCCCTCGGTGAGCACGGACTCCGGGTGGAACTGGACGCCCCACAGCGGCGCGGTGCGGTGCGCCAGGCCCATGACGACGCCGTCGGCGGTCTCCGCGGTGATCTCCAGGACGGACTCGTCCACGGTCTCCCGCACGGCCGCCAGCGAGTGGTAGCGGGTGGCGGTGAAGGGGCTGGGCAGGCCCACGAACGTCGGGTGGTCCCGGTGCTCCACGAGCGAGGTCTTGCCGTGCATGAGGGACTCGGCGTGGGTGACCGTGGCACCGAAGACCTCGGCGATCGCCTGGTGGCCCAGGCAGACTCCGAACAGCGGCTGGCCGGCCGTGGCGGCGTGACGGATGAGGTGCTCGGAGACTCCGGCGTCCGCGGGGGCGCCGGGGCCGGGCGAGATGAGGATCGCGGTGTGCTCGCGGGCCAGCGCGACCGCCTCCTCCGGGGAGAGGGCGTCGTTGCGGACCACCGTGGTGGCGGCGCCGAGCTCCTCGAGGTACCCGACGAGGGTGTAGACGAAGCTGTCGTAGTTGTCGATCACGAGGACCGAGACTGCTGCGCTGCCCATCGGCGGCTCCCTTCGCTGGCTCCCCGCCGACGTGCGGTGGGGCACATAGACTGGTCCGGGTCACGCTGCGTCCCGGACCGCTGGACGCACTGACGCACCGCCGGCACCGACCGGACGGAGCGGGGTGCGGATGGGAACAGGGTACCGCGGCGCAGACCGCCGAGTTCAGACAGACGACCCACAGTGAGGATCACGCCGTGGCCGAGAACGAGACCCCGGACATGGGGGCCCCCGCACCGAGCGAGCAGGACGTGAAGCGCGCCGAGCGGCAGGCCAAGAACGACGAGCGCCGCGAAGCCCGCGAGGCCGCCCGGCGTGCCAGGCAGGAGCGCCGCGCCACCAAGGCCGAGCAGGCCGGTCCGAAGCCGCTGCCGCGCTGGTACAAGGCGACGATGTTCGGCCTGATGATCGTGGGCCTGCTGTGGATCTGTGTGTTCTACCTGACCCAGACCGCGTTCCCGATCCCGGGCATCGGCGGCTGGAACATCATCGTCGGCTTCGGCATCGCCATGGTGGGCTTTCTGATGATGTCCCGCTGGTCCGAGGAGTGAGATCAGCGCCTCTCGACCCGCCGGTTCTCCGCGGATTCTTCAGGATGCCGAGACCTCGACGCCCTGGGAAATGACATCGGTGTGATTCTCCACAGTGGGGATATCCCTGTGGATAACTCCAGCCGCGGAGTGCGAAAACACATCGGTGTCATTCATATCCACACCTGTGGAAAACCCTGGGGACAACGCCGCGGCACGGTGTGGACAACACTGGGGAGACCTGGGGATGTGGCGTGGACGGACAACGTCCGCCTTCTCCCTTGCCGGGGGACGGGGTGATCAGCCCCAGGGCGGGTCAGCCCCAGAGCACGGCGGGCGTGATCCGGGCGGCGCCGAAGGCGGCCAGCACCGCCAGCAGAGCAAGCACCGCGACGACACCGGCCCACTGCACCCACGGTGCCCTCTTCCCCAGGCGGCTGCCCGGGCCGAGCAGCTCGTAGCAGCCGGCCGTCAGCGCGCCGGCGACCAGTCCCCCGACGTGGCCCTGCCAGGAGATCCCCGGCACGGTGAGGCTGAAGACGAGGTTCACCACCAGCAGGACGGTGAGCGACCGGATGTTGCCTCCACGGGCCCGGGCCAGGACGAAGACGGCGGCGAAGAGACCGTAGATCGCCCCGGAGGCGCCGAGCACCGGCGTGAGCGGGTCCGAGAGCCAGAGGACGGCCACCGAGCCGCCCAACGCCGAGAGCACGTACAGGGTGAGGAAGCGCGCCGGGCCGAGTGGCCGGACGAGCGCGCGGCCGAGCATCCACAGCGCGAGCATGTTCAGGAGCAGGTGCCCGGGGTTCTGCAGCGAGTGCAGGAACGCGTTCGAGAGCATCCGGTAGGGCTCCATGATGACCGTGGAGGTCTGCCCCGGCGCGTACCAGCCGAGGGCGGTGAGGTCGGCGGGCCCGTCCAGGGTCAGCCACTGGCCGACGTAGACGAGCACGTTGAGGCCGAGCAGCCCCCAGATCAGCGACGGGGTGTCCCGCAGCACGCTGCGCCGCCGAGGGACGCCCGCGGCCCGGTCGTGCGCGCGGCGGGCGGCGCACTCCCGGCACACGACGTGCCCGGAGGAGGTGGTCCCGGCCTGACACTCCAGGCAGGCGGGGCGGCGGCAGTCGACGCACGCCATGTACGCCACACGGCCCGGATGCCGCGGGCACTCGGGGAGTCGAGCGCTGCCGGCGTCCGGGCCGTGTCTCTGGCGAGGATCGGTCCGATCGTCCACGTCAGGGGTCTGTCCGGGGGTGCGGATCAGGCCTCGGCGATCTCGACGGACTCGATGACGACGTCCTCCAGCGGACGGTCGCGCGGGTCGGTGGCGACCGAGTTCAGCTGGTCCACGACCTTCTGGGAGGCCTCGTCCTTCACCTCGCCGAAGATGGTGTGCTTGCCGTTCAGCCAGCCGGTCGGCACGGAGGTGATGAAGAACTGGGAGCCGTTGGTGCCCGGGCCGGCGTTCGCCATGGCCAGCAGGTACGGACGGTCGAACTGGAGCTCCGGGTGGATCTCGTCGCCGAACTGGTAGCCCGGGCCGCCGATGCCCATGCCGAGCGGGTCGCCGCCCTGGATCATGAAGTCCTTGATGATGCGGTGGAAGACGGTGCCCGAGTACAGCGGGGTGCCGGTCTTCTTCTCGCCGGTCTGCGGGTGGGTCCACTCCTGCTCGCCGGTGGCCAGGCCCACGAAGTTCTTCACGGTCTTCGGGGCGTGGTCGCCGTAGAGCTCCACGACGATGTCGCCCTGGTTGGTGTGGATGGTCGCGATGTGCGTGGCATTGGTCATGGGCCTCATTGTTCCATCGACGTCTGCCCGCGTGCAGGTGGTCGGCATGCTCGGCGCCACACTTACGCGCAGGGCTTAGCCCTCGTGCCGTCATCGCGCGCCGGGGACCGTGCTGTCGTCCGTCCCGCCGACTAGGCTGGGGTGCAACACCACGCGCGGACAGGAACCCCGTCCGCGGCCAACCCAGCTCCGAGGAGATCGTATGGGCTTCAAGACCTCCGATTCGATTGACGAGACGACCGACTTCCGCGACACCAAGCTCGGCGCATTCCTGGGCCGCCGCCGCGAGGACGCCCGCCACTGGGCCGCCCCGAAGGTGGAGGCCGCCCGCGCCTGGGGCGAGTACGGCCTGGCCGACTCGACCTACCGCGCCCAGATCGCCGGCAAGGAGGGCCGCCGGCTCGCCGACGACGCCAAGGCCCAGCTGCAGGACGCGAAGACCCAGTACGGCCCGCAGCTGGCCGCGGGCGCCGAGCGCGCCAACGCCGTCGTCGCCCAGCAGTACGCCCGACTGGCCCCGGCCGTGTCGGACCAGTACAAGAAGTACGCCCCGCAGGTCGCGGCCGGCCTCGCCGCCGTGTCCCCGGCCCTCGCCGGCGTCCTGTCCCCCGTCCAGGGGTTCCTCGCGGACCTCCAGGGCCAGGCCGAGGCCGCGGGCAAGGACATGAAGAAGACCGCCGAAAAGAAGGGCAAGACGCTGAAGAAGCAGAACGCCAAGAACCGCAAGGCCGTCGCCGCGAAGGCCCAGGGCCTCAAGAAGGACCTGCAGAAGCAGGGCAAGGCCGCCAAGAAGGGCGCGGCCCAGGGCGGCAAGGACGTCCAGGCCGCCGTCGCCGCGGGCCTCGCCGCCCTCCAGTCCGGCCAGCAGAAGCTGTCCCCCGAGGTGCAGCGCCGCGTCGCCGACGCCACCAAGTACGCCCAGGACCGCCGCGACCAGTACGTCCCGGTGGCCGCCGCCCGCCTGGCGGACGCCGCGGGCAAGGCCGGCAAGTCCGTGCACGACTACAAGGTCCCGGCCTCTGTGGAGGACACCCTCGTCCGCGTGACCGGGGACAAGAAGATCGTGAAGAAGCTCCGCAAGGCCGCCGAGGGCTACGCCTCCACCGCCGAGAAGGGCTTGAAGAAGCAGGCCAAGCAGTCCAAGCGTCAGTCCCGTTCCGGCAAGGGCTGGATCATCTCCGGCATGGCCGTGGCCGCCGCCGGTGCCGCCTACGCGATCTGGAAGCTGACCAACCCGGTCCAGGATCCGTGGAAGGCCCCGGCCCCGGGCCCGGTGACCGCCAACATCCCGGTGGTGGACGCCCACGGCTCCACCGACCCGTACGCCAAGCAGCGCGCCGCCATCGCCGAAGCCCAGGCCGCCCGTGACGGCGTGGCACAGGCCGGCGGCGACGCCCAGGTCGACACCGTCGACACCGGCGGCCCGACCTCCACGAACCCGGGCGTCTCCCGCTGAGCAGACGAGACCCCGCGGTGACGCCCTCGACGCAGGGCTGACCCGACGAGAGCCCCCGACGGCAGTGCCGTCGGGGGCTCTCGCATGCCGGCCCCGCCCCGAGGCGACCGAGGTCGTCGAAGTGCGGGGCCGTCGTCGTGGTGCCGTCAGCGGCTCACAGGCCGCCGGGCGAGCGGACGAGCTTGTGGTTGGCGAACTCCTCGATGCCCAGACGGCCGAGTTCCCGGCCCACGCCGGAGCGCTTCACACCGCCGAAGGGCAGCTCCGCGGAGGACTTGGAGGTCGAGTTGATCCAGACCATGCCCACCTCCAGGCGGGCGGCGACGTCCTCGGCCACCTCCGCGCTGGTGGTGTAGACGGAGCTGGAGAGGCCGTACGGGGAGTCGTTGGCCAGCTCGATCGCCGCGTCCAGGTCCGCCACCCGGTGCACCACCGCGACGGGCCCGAAGAACTCCTCCCGGTACGCGCGGGCGGTCTCGGGGACGTCCACGAGCACCGTGGGCGGGTAGAAGAACCCGGGGCCGTCCTGCGGCTGCCCGCCGGTGAGGACCTTCGCCCCGTGGGCCACGGCGTCCTCCACGAGGTCGTGCACGTCCATGCGCGCCTGCTCCGAGGACAGCGGGCCGACCACCGTGGCCTCGTCCTGCGGGTCGCCGAACGGCACGGACGACATGCCGGCCACGAACTTCTCCAGGAACGCGTCGTAGAGCTCGTCCACCACGATGAACCGCTTCGAGGACGTGCAGGTCTGGCCCGAGTTCACGCAGCGGCCGATCACCGCGTCCTTCGCCGTCACCTCGAGGTCCGCGTCCGGGGCCACCACGAACGGGTCCGAGCCGCCGAGCTCGATGACGGCCTTCTTCACCTCACGGCCGGCCTGCTCGCCGACGATCCTGCCGGCCCGGTCCGAGCCGGTCAGGGTGACGCCGGCGATCCGCTCGTCGGCGATCATCGTGCCCACGTGCTCATGGCCCACGAAGGCGTTGACGAAGGCGTCGGCGGGGACACCGGCGTCCTGGAACAGCTGCTCCACGTTCAGGGCGGAGCGGGCACAGTTGCCGGCGTGCTTGAGGATCATGGTGTTGCCCAGCAGCAGGTTCGGCGCGGCCACGCGGGCGATCTGATAGTGCGGGAAGTTCCACGGCATGATCATCAGCAGCACGCCGATCGGGTCGCGACGCACGTAGGCGGTGCCCCCGGTGGCCGGTTCGATCTGCTCGCGGGCGATCATCTCCGGGCCCTGCTCCGCGTAGTAGCGGAAGATCCCGGCACAGGTCTTCATCTCGCCGCGGGCGGCCGTGATCGGTTTGCCCATCTCCCGGGTGACGTCCTGGGCGAGCTGCTCGGCGCGCTCGTCGTAGAGGTCGGCGATGCGGTGCAGGACGGCGGCCCGCTCGGCGACGTCCGTGCGGCGCCAGGCGAGGTAGCCGGCGTGCGCGCGGTCCAGCAGCGGCTCGATCTGCTCGTCCGTGAGGCCCTCGAACGCCTCGACGAGCTCGCCGGTGGTCGGGTCGGTGGTGTGGAAGCGTGCCATGGTTCCCCTTTGCACGAAACGGGCGCGGGTGCGTGCCGGAGCGGTCCGGTACGAGTCCGCGCGGCGGATGTGACGCAGGTCTCCATCCTCCGCCAGGGCGGGCGGCCGCGTCCACCCTCCGCCGGGGCGGGCGGTCGCCCCTCGCGCCGAGCGGCCGCCCGCAACGCCGAGCCGCCGCCCGCAACACCGCCCCCAACGCCGAACCAGAGGATGTGGCCCCTTCAGGGTGCCCCGAAGCGACCGTTTCCTCTGGTTCGGCGCCGCGGGAACCGGCAGAATCGGGCCCAGCACGCCTCCCCCGTGCACCGCCGAGAGTCAGGAGGACCCATGACCGCCGAGCTCACCCTGTGGGGACAGTCCGCCGTGCGACTGGAGCGCGACGGCCGCCGGATCGGCTTCGACCCCGGCGCGTTCAGCGACGAGGCCGCCCTCGAGGACGTCGAGGCGGTGCTGATCACCCACCTGCACCCGGACCACGTGGTCCCGGAGCGCGTGGTGCGCGCCGTGGCCGCCAGGGCCAAGGACGTATGGGCACCCGAGGATCTGGTGCCGCAGCTGGCGGAGGCGGGCGTCCCGGAGGACGTCCTGCACACCGCCGTGCCCGGGGAGTCCTTCTCCGCGGGCGGCTTCGAGGTGCGTGTCCTCGGCGGACAGCACGCCCTGATCCACGAGGACGTCCCCCGCCCGGACAACGCCGCCTACCTGGTGGACGGCGCCCTGCTGCACCCCGGCGACTCCTTCCCCGCCCTGCCTGACGGCGTGGAGGTGGACACCCTCCTGCTGCCGGTCAGCGCCCCCTGGATGAAGATCTCCGAGGCCGTCGAGTACGTCCGCGCCGTGGCCCCGCGCCGAGCCGTGCCGATCCACGACGCGATCCTCTCCCCCGAAGGACGCTCCGTGGTGGACGGCATGATGCCGAACCTCGTGCCCGACGGCACCGAGTACCTCCGCTGCGGCCGCGGCGACCCGCACCGACTCTGAACGCCCGGGCCCGGATTCCTCGGCCGGCCTTCGCCGGCCGGAGGGCCGGAGAGTGACCGGCGACGACGGCTCGGTCGCCTCGGAAGAGGCACGTCACCCTCGTCGTGCCCTCCCCCTGACCCGCCGAACCAGAAGAAACAGACACTTCACAGCGCCCGAAAGGGGCCACTCGTTCTGGCTCGACGCAGGGCCGATAAGGTGCTGGTCGTGAGCAGACGGATCCTGGCGGACGTGGACACCGGCATCGACGACGCCTGCGCGCTGATACAGCTCGCCGGCTGTGGCGCCGAGCTGGCCGCCGTGACCACCGCCGGCGGCAACGCGACCGCCCGGGAGTGCGCGCTGAACACCCTCGGCATGCTCGAGCTGCTGGGGCTGGGGCACGTGGAGGTGGCCGTCGGGGCGGAGGCGCCGCTGCGCCGGCCACCGGAGACCACGCCGGAGACCCACGGAGAGGGAGGGATCGGCTACGCGCGCGTGCCCCACCTGCCCGAGCGGCTCTCGGGGCGTTCGGCCGTGGAGGTCTGGGTGGAGGAGCTGCGCGCCCACCCCGGCGAGACGACGATCCTCTGCACCGCGCCCCTGACCAACCTCGCCCTGGCCCTGCGCGCCGAGCCGCGGCTGCCGGAGCTCGCGGCGGGGATCGTGATCATGGGCGGCTCCTTCTACTATCCCGGCAACACGACGCCCACGGCCGAGTGGAACACGTGGGTGGACCCGGACGCCGCGAAGCAGGTCTACGCGACCTTCGAGGGGCTGCCGGAGGACCGTCTGCCGCTGGTGTGCTCCCTGGAGACCACCGAGCGGATCGAGTACACGCCGGCCCTGCTGGACGGGCTCCTGGAGGACGCGGGAGGTCGGCCCGTGTGGTGGTCCGTGGACCGCCCACGGCAGGACGGCCCCGTGGCGGACACGGGCCTGCCCGTGCTGGACGTGCTGGCGGACGCGCTCCGGTTCTACTTCGAGTTCCACCACGACTACGACCAGGGCTACGTGGCCCACCTGCACGACCTCTTCGCCGCCCAGGCCGCGGCCGGGGTGGCCGACTACAGCACGGCCACGACCGTGGTCGACGTGGAGGCGGACTCGGACCTGCTGCGCGGCACCACCGTCCACGACGACAGACACATCTGGGGCCGCCGCCCGAACGCACGACGCGTCACGGGCAACGACCCCAGTGCGGTGTTCTCGGCCTTCGCTCAGGCGGCCGCCGTGGCGGTGGAGCGCTCGGTGGGCTCCTCGTAGCGGTAGGTGGGCTCGTGGCGCTTCAGCCAGCGGATGATCAGGAGCGTCAGCGGGACGATCAGGATCTCCACGAGGCACTTGTAGATGTAGCCGGTGACGGTGTAGTTGGCGAGCTCGGCCAGGGAGATCGTGCCGGCGAACGCGACGAGGCAGAACACGAGGGTGTCCAGGAACTCACCGACGAGCGTGGAGAGGATCAGGCGGAGGGCGACGCTGCGCTCCTTCATCCGCTCCTTCATCCGGGAGACGATCTTGGCGTTGACGAGGCTGCCGACGAAGAACCCGGCCAGGCCGGCGAGCGTCAGGCGCAGGGTGGGGGCGAGGGCGTCGTTCCAGGCCTCGAAGCCCTCCACGGGCGTGGTCAGCGCGACGACCTGGTAGGTCAGGGCCGCGACGATCAGCATCAGGAAGCCGATGAAGATCGCCCGGCGGGCCCGGCGGTAGCCGTAGACCTCGGCGAGGATGTCGCCGACGATGTAGGCCAGCGGGAAGAGGAACGCGCCGCCGTCGAAGATGAGGGGGCCGCCGCCGTAGAAGAGGTCGCTGAAGACGGGGATGGTGGGTCCGTAGAACAGCTTCGCCGCGGTCACTCCGGACAGGAGCAGCAGGCCGACGAAGATGCCGACGAACAGGTCGTAGTGGCTGTGGGGCACCTCGGCATATTCCGGGGTGCCCTGCCCAGAGGCGGGCCTGTCTGTGGGTTCGGTGGTGGTAGTCACCGGAACATGGAACCAGATTCCGTCCGGATGTGTGAGCCGGGGTCAGCGGGGCTCACCAGCTCAGCGTGATCTCCAGCTCGCTCTGTCCGCCCTGTTCCACCTCGAGCTCCACCTCGAACTCCACCTGGTCCGCCACGGAGACGACGACGTCCCGGCCACCGTGCTCCACCCGCACCTCGTTCTGGTCCGCCAGCTGGTCCGCGAGCTCCCGGAGCCGGGCCGCGGCCTGCTCCCTGGTCATGGTCTGCTTCTGCTCGTTCTCGAAGAGATCCTTGCCCATGCCCCGAGCGTAGCCCCACCCCGCGTGCGGGTCTCCCCCTCGCCTCCGACGACTGCTCCGCAGCAGCTGTGGGTCGCCGGCATCGCCTCTGGCCGCACTGTCCGGGCCGGCACGTGCGAGCCTTCATCGACCCCGGACCGGTTCACCGTCGTGGGCGAGCGGAGGGGGACGATCAGGACCGTGTCAGACGAGCTCACCGTCCCGGGCCACGACCCGGCCGGCACGCACCACCGTGCGATTGCCTGGCCTGTCCATGACCGCCGACGCCGGGTATTCGCCCGGGAGAAGGACGAGGTCGGCCGTCTCCCCCACACCCACGCCACGCGACTCGGATCGGCTCCGGGTCGGATCGATCACCCGCGCTCCTTCGAGTGTCGCGGTCTCCAGCGCACGCTCGATGTCCGAATCACGCCGCAGTCCGTTCGTGAAGGCCAGCTGCCAGGTGCGGTCCAGCATGTCCGTGTTGCCGTAGGGCGACCAGTAGTCGCGCTGCCCGTCCTGTCCCAGGCCGATCCGCACGCCCGTGTCCAGGATCTCGAGCAGCGGCAGCGTCCCCCGTCCGCTGGGCGCCACCGTCGCGAGGGCGATGTCGAGGTCGGCCAGATCGGCCAGCACCTGCGCGCGCTGGCTCTCGGAGATCCCCGCGAGGAAGAACGCGTGCGCGATCGTCACCCGGCCCCGCATGTCGAGAGCACGGACGCGCTGGATTGTCCCGCGTCAAGTAGTTGGCAGGATTTC
>NZ_KV809417.1:0-140766 GCF_001812555.1 Micrococcus sp. HMSC067E09
CCTTCCGCGGAAGGTGACCGGCCGTCGTCGTCCCTTCGGATGGACGCTCCGGTGCGGGGAGCGTCAGAGGTTGCCGGTGGCGATCATCAGCATGCGGCGCAGCGGCTCGGCGGCACCCCACAGGAGCTGGTCGCCCACGGTGAAGGCGGACAGGTACTCGGGGCCCATGGTGAGCTTGCGGAGGCGTCCCACGGGGATCCGGAGCGTGCCGGTGGCCGCGACCGGGGTCAGCTCGGCCACGGTGGACTCCTTGTCGTTCGGGACGACGCTGGCCCACTCGGTGCCCTCGGCGATGATCTGCTCGACCTCGTCCAGCGGGACGTCCTTCGTGAGCTTCAGGGTGAGGGCCTGGGAGTGCGAGCGCATGGCGCCCACGCGCACGCAGAGGGAGTCGAAGGGGATGCGATCCGCGCCGGTGCGGCCGAGGACCTTGTTGGTCTCGTCGTAGGCCTTGAGCTCCTCGCGGGAGGTGCCGTTGCCCAGGTCCGAGTCGATCCAGGGAATGAGCGAGCCGCCGAGCGGGACACCGAACTGGCTGGCGTCCAGGCGGCCGGAGCGCTGCAGCTCGATCACCTTCCGGTCGATCTCGAGGATCGCGGAGGCCGGGTCCTCCAGCTCTCCGGCGACCTCGCCGTGCAGGGCGCCGAACTGGTTCAGCAGCTCGCGCATGTGGCGGGCGCCCCCGCCGGAGGCCGCCTGGTAGGTCATGGCCGTGCCCCACTCCACGAGGCCGGCGGTGAACAGGCCGCCCAGGCCCATGAGCATGCAGGAGACGGTGCAGTTGCCGCCCACGAAGTCCTTGGTGCCCGCCTCCAGGGCGGCGTCGACCACGGAACGGTTCACCGGGTCCAGGACGATCACCGCGTCGTCCTCCATGCGGAGGGTGGAGGCCGCGTCGATCCAGAGGCCGTCCCAGCCGGCGGCGCGGAGCGTGCCGTGCACGGCCTTGGTGTAGTCGCCGCCCTGGGTGCTGACGATGATCGGCAGGGTCTTGAGCGCCTCGACGTCATAGGCGTCCTTGAGGGTGCCCGGGTCGCCGTCCATGCCGGCGAAGGCCGGGGCGGTGCCGCCGGCGTTCGACGTGGAGAAGAAGACCGGGTGGATGCGGGCGAAGTCGCCCTCCTCGGCCATGCGTTGCATGAGGACGGATCCCACCATGCCGCGCCAGCCCACCAGGCCCACGGCGGGCAGGGCGGCGGCATCGGCGGGGGCTGCGGCGGTCTGTGCGTGGACGGTCATGCCTCCACCGTATCCGTCAGTCCCGCGGGCGGCGTCGGCGCGTCCACACGATAAGACCGCCGATGGCGAAGGCCTGGGTGAGGACCAGCAGGAACACCAGGCCGCCGAGGATGTGGCCCTGGACCACGAGGATCAGGCCGAAGACGGCGGAGACGAGCGCCAGGATCGGGAAGGCGATCAGCGCGAGGAAGGACAGCATGTCCTTGTCGAAGAACGGCTTGGGGTCGTTCTGGGAGGTCGGGGTGGGGCTCATGGATGCTCCTTCTCGACGGGGTGCACGGACGGAATGCGGAGAGCAGACGCGACGTCCGGCTCAGGCCGGGCGCTCCCAGCGCTCGAAGCGGTAGCGCAGGCCCTCGGCGGAGGTGTGCCAGCCGTCCGGGGACGGGTCGGCCTGCGTGAGTCTCCAGCGGGCGTCCAGGGCGGGGGCATGGGCATCGCCGGAGACGTCCGTGTCGATCACGGTGACCTCGGCGAGGGTGGCCACGTCCAGGGCCTGTTCGTACAGGGTGGCGCCGCCGATGACCCAGACCAGGTCCAGGCCGTCGGCCTCGGAGGCCGCGTGCAGACCCGCCCCGAAGTCTGCGGCCACCACGGCGCCGGTGGCGCGCACGGCGTCCCCGGCGGCCTCGTCCGCGTCCAAGGTGCGGGAGACCACGATGTTCGTGCGGTCCGGCAGCGGCCGGAAGCGCTCCGGGAAGGACTCCCAGGTGCGGCGGCCCATGACCACGGGGTGGCCCAGGGTGCGGTCCTTGAAGTGCTTCAGGTCCTCCGGCAGGTGCCACGGCATGCCCCCGTCGAGGCCGATGACGCGGTCCGGGCTCTGGGCCCAGATCATGCCGATGCGGCTGGGGCTGCCGGCGGGGGAGGGGCGGTGGTGGGCGGCGTCGTTCACGGTGCTGCGGATGCTCCTGTGGTCCTGCGGGTCTCGGGGAGGGCGGCTCAGACGGCGATCGGCGCCGTGATGGTCGGGTGGTGGCGGTAGTCGACGAGCTCGATGTCCTCGTAGGCGTAGTCGAAGATCGACTCGGGGCGGCGGGTCAGGCGCAGCCGCGGGTACGGGTAGGGCTCGCGGCTCAGCTGCTCGCGGACCTGGTCCACATGGTTGGCGTAGATATGGCAGTCGCCTCCGGTCCACACGAACTCGCCGGGGCGCAGGCCGGTCTGCTCCGCCATCATCACGGTGAGCAGGGCGTAGGAGGCGATGTTGAACGGGACCCCGAGGAAGAGGTCCGCCGAGCGCTGGTAGAGCTGGCAGGACAGCCGTCCGGGGCCGCCGTCCTGCGCCGGCTCCACGTAGAACTGGAAGAGCGCGTGGCACGGGGGCAGGGCCATGTCCTCCACCTCGGCGGGGTTCCAGGCGGTGACGATGTGCCGGCGTGAGTCCGGGTTCGTCCGCAGCGACTCCACGACCTTCGCGATCTGGTCGATGCTCCCACCGTCCGGCGTGGGCCAGGAGCGCCACTGGACGCCGTAGACCGGGCCGAGGTCACCGTTCTCGTCCGCCCACTCGTTCCAGATCCGCACGCCGCGCTCCTGCAGCCAACGGACGTTGGAGTCGCCGCGGAGGAACCACAGCAGCTCGAGCGCCACGGACTTGAAGTGGACGCGCTTGGTGGTGATCAGCGGGAAGGAGTCGGCCAGGTCGAAGCGCAGCTGCCGGCCGAACACGCTGTGTGTGCCGGTGCCGGTGCGGTCGCCCTTAAGGGCGCCGTCTGCCAGCACCTCGGCGAGCAGGTCCTCGTAGGGGGTCGGAATGGTCACCGGACCATCGTAGCGAGTCCGCAGAATCGGCTGATTCCGGCGGTTCCGGGAACCCTGGAGGCCTTCAGCCCCAGGCGCGCCCGGCCTCCCGCTCCCAGCGGCTCCGGTCCCAGCCGGCGCCGCGGGCCAGGGCGGAGGCCTGGCGCAGCGCGGCCACCACGGCCGCCGCCTCGGTGGCGGGCGCGTCCTCGGCGATCACGGTGCCGCGGCGTCCTGCGGTGACCACCACGCCGGCGGCCTCGAGCTCTTTGTAGGCGCGGGCCACGGTGCCGGGGGCGATGCCCAGGTCCGCGGCCAGGGCGCGCACCGAGGGCAGCCGGGTGCCCGGCGGCAGTGCCCCGGAGGAGGCGGCCACCGAGATCTGCCGACGCACCTGCTCGTAGGGCGGCGTCGCGGACTCCAGGTCGATGGCGATCTCGGCCGGGCCGGCCGGCGGCTGTGGGGAGACGGGGTGGCTCATCGGCGCGCCTTCGCTCCCGCGGCCACCGGCCCTCCGGTCGCCTCGGGCCTTCCCGACGACGGCCGGTGGCCTCCGTCCTCTGGTCCGTCCGAGCCGTCGGCCGGGTCCTGGGCGTCGCCGATCGGACGGACCAGGGAGGTGCTGGGGAGCAGGGCGGGGATGACGGCGAGGAGGTACAGCAGCGGGGCGACGGACATGGACATCACCAGCTGGCCGACAGCGGTGGCGAGGACCATCAGCATGCCGGTGGTGCCGATGCCGACCATGCGGTCCGCGGTGCGGCGGCGCATGCGGCGGTCCATGAGCGCGGAGGTGCGGGTCAGCGGGTGGCGGCGGAGGCAGACCCGCACGCCGATCGCGGTGAGCATCCCGATCACCAGGAGGGCGGACAGCATGGCAACGGCCAGCGGGACTGCGTCGACGCCGACGCGGGCGAGGGCGCGTTCCTCCCGGACGGCCCAGCCGACGGCCACGAGACCGGCCGTGGCGACGACGCCGAAGAGCACGACGCGCCAGGTGGAGGCGCGGACGCCGCGGGTGCGGGCGGTGGCGGTGCGGTCGGTGTGCTTCATGCGCAGCACGAACTCGGCCAGCAGGTAGCCGACCCAGAGGACGGACAGGGGAGCGAATGCGGCCAGCACGGAGGCGACGGGAGACCCGACGGCGGAGAGCTCCAGGTGCGCCGGCATCAGCAGCACGAACATCGCCACCGTCGTCAGCGCGGCGAGCGGGAGGACGACCGCGGCGGCCGTGTGGCGCAGCTGGATGACATCGCTCAGGGTGCCGGGGCCGCGGGGGACCTCCACCCATTCCCCGGTGGCGTCCTCGTACACGTGGTGCGCCGCGTCCTGACGGAGCACCCTCACCTGGGGCGAGGTCCACACGAGCATCGCCAGGGCCACAGCGAAGACCGCGGCCAGCGACCAGACGGTGAAGGGCCCCATCCGGTTCGGCTCCTGGGACCCGAAGGCGTTGTCCACGGCGACGGGCACGGAGAGAAGGACGACGGTCAGAGTGCGCAGGATGCGGTTGACGGCCACGTGCCGGACGGCGTCGTCCTGGGCCGGGGTGAGCCCTGAGAGGGAGCGCCGGCGGACGACGGCGGCGACCGCCAGTGCGCCGCAGAGGCAGGCCAGGAGCACGAATCCGAGCAGCCACGGGGTCACCAGCGCGCCGCTGCGCACACCCGGGTCCCGCACGAAGGTCTCGGACATCCCGTCCGGGCCGCTGACGCCCGTGTCGGCCGTCGTCAGCGGCCGGCCGTCGGTGGGCAGGAGCATCAGGGCGGCGGCCACGGAGACCAGTGCGACCACGCCGGTGACGATCGTCAGACGGGGTGGGAGGTACTCCCGCCAGGACCGAGCGGTGAGGCGTGCGCTGCGGGTGGGGGCGACCGGGGTCGGCCAGGTGCGCTGGGCGATCCAGTAGACCACTGGCAGCCAGAGGACGGGGGCCAGGGCGTTGAAGCCGACGTCGAACGGCACCGCGGACACCGGGAAGGCGCCTGGGCCGGCAGGGGCGTCGGATGCTCCCGCGGCCCAGGGCGGATCCTCGACGAACACCAGGCTCGTCAGTCCTGAGCCGGTGGCGGCGAACAGGGCGATGAGCGCCGTCACCATGCCGTGGGAGCGGGCGGCCTGGAGCGGGTCGCGCTGCGCGCTGTTGGTGAACAGGCGGATCACCGCGTAGACGACGGCGATCGACACGGCGACCCCGAACAGCGAGGTCAGCAGGAACAGCTGCATGGTCGGTCACTCCCTCCGGTCTGCGGCGCCCCGTCGACGCCACCTTGTTATGTATCAACGTATCAACACATTGATACATACGGAAGGGGGCGGGGCGTCACGGTCCGGACACGACGATGGCCGCGCACACAGCCAAGGTGCGCGGCCGTCGTCGGGAAACGTCGGAGGCAGCCGAAGCGCTCAGCCCTCGTAGACGAGCTCGCGGAACTCCGGGTAGCGCGCCAGGTACTGCTGCACGTAGGTGCACTCCGGGACGATCTGTTCGCCCTCGGCCGCCAGCCGTTGCAGGACCATCGTCACCAGGGCGCGGGCGTAGCCCTTCCGGCCGTAGGCCTCGTCGATGATCGTGTGCTGCAGACGCACCACGGTGCGGGCCTGGCCCTGGGCGTCGTCTTCGGCGGGGATCTCGTCCACGGTGTAGCCCTCGAAGCCGATGAAGGTGTCGTCCTGGCGCAGCTCGAAGCGGCCGCGGTCCGGGTCGCGCGTCAGCTTCAGGCGGTCGTGGACGATCAGTTCGGGGCGGTTCACGGTGTCCATGCGGGAAGCCTAGTCCGGGTGTGACGCGCGACTCAACGGTCGGCGGCACGCCGGCGGCCACCACGCCGGGCCGCCCGGAGGCGCCGCGGCCCCGTCAACCGTCCGCCGGCGGCCACCACGCCGGACGGTGTCCCGTCAACCGTCCGCCGGGTCGTAGCACTCCAGTGCCACCACGCGGCCGCCCTGGTTCAGGCCCTGGTGCGCCACCAGCACGCCGCCGGGGCGCAGGTACGGGTCCTCGGCGGGCAGGGCCTTGAGCACGTCCGGGTGCGCGGTGATCGCCTCGATCTCCTGCAGCAGCTCCGGCAGCACGGGTCGGTGCGAACACACCACCAGGGCGCGGCGCTTCTCCAGCAGGCCACGCATCACGCGCCGGGTCTTCTTCGGGTTGTCCTTGGCGCCGGCCTCCGTGAGGGAGGCCTTGTACTTCACGGGCAGGCGGGTGTCCTTCACCAGCGGTGCGAGCGTCTCCACGCAGCGGCGCCACGGGGAGGAGAACAGCTTCTCCGGGGCCCAGGCGGTCAGGAGCCGCCGGTCGGCCAGCGCCTGACGGCGGCCGGTGGCGGCGAGCGGCCGGTCCTCCTCGGCGCGGGACCAGGAGGAGCGGGGCTTGGCCTTGGCATGCCGGAGCAGCACCAGGGGGACGGTGCGCAGGCGGCGCTCGCCGTAGGCTGCCTCGAGGGCGTCCAGCGGCTGACGGTCCGTGGCGTTGGTGAGCAGACGGCGCGCGGCTGCAGGGGAGACCCAGCGCAGCTCGTCCACCTCGTCTCCGTCGGCCTGGCCCTTCTGCCGGCCGGCTTCGGCGGCCCAGTACCAGACCTCCTTGGGGCGGGTTCCGGGCTTGCCGCCGCGGTTCTTGACCTCGTAGCGGGTCACGGCCAGCGGGATGCCCAGGGCCACGCGCAGGCCGGTCTCCTCTCGGACCTCGCGGACGGCGCACTCCGGCAGCGTCTCCCCGGGGTCGAGCTTGCCCTTCGGCCAGGACCAGTCGTCGTAGCGGGGGCGGTGGATGACCATGACCTCGAGGCCGCTCGGGCCGGTCCGCCAGGGCAGGACACCGGCGGCCAGCACCTCGGCCCGGGGCGCGGGAACGTGGTGTCCCACGGTGGCGCGCGCGGCGGTGAGGGCGGTCTGCGACGTCGGCATGGTGCTCCGTTCGGTCTGCGGGCGGTCCCGGGCGTGGAATCCTACGACGGCCTGGGCCACGGAACCGTCGGCTCAAGGATAGTGGCGAGAGGCGCTCAGACGCGCCGGTACTGCGCGTCCGCGGCGTCGAGCACGAAGCCGAGCTTCTCGTAGAGGCGGACGGCGGCGGTGTTGTCCGCGTCCACGTAGAGGTCCACGCGCCGGGCGCCGCCGTCCCGCATGTGGACCAGGCCCGCCACGGTGAGTGCGCGGCCCAGGCCCAGGCCCTGCGCGTCCGGGGAGACGCCGACGGCGTAGACCTCGCCGACCGTGCCGTCGCCCTCGGCCTTGGTCCAGTGGTAGCCGAGCAGGGTGCCGTCCGCCTCGCGCTCGGCCAGCAGGAAGCCGGCGGCGTCGAACCAGTCCTCGCTGCGGCGGTCCTCCAGGTCGGCCTGCGTCAGCGAGCCCTGCTCCGGATGGTCCGCGAAGGCGGCGGCGTTGAGCTCGAGCCAGGCGGCGTCGTCCGTGCCGGGGACGTAGGGGCGCAGCCGCACGCCCTCCGGCAGCTCCGGGGCGGTCAGCGGAGCGAGGACGGACGAGTCCACGGCCATCCGGCGCAGCTCGCGCACCGGAGTCAGCCCGTGGGCGGCGGCCAGCTCGGCCGCCCCCGGCAGCATCCCGTGGGCCCAGACGCTCACCGCCTCCTGCAGTCCCCTCTGCTCCACGACGTCGGCCGCCTCCCCGGCCAGCGCCGTCGCCACGCCGCGGCGGCGGGCGTCGGGGTGCACGACCAGCTCCAGGACCGCGCCCTCGCCTTCGGGGGCCAGGACGGCGGCGCCGTCCGGTGCCTCGTCGGGTCCGGTCAGGAGCACGGCCAGCGCGGTGCCGCGCTGCACGTGCACGCGGGTCTGGTCGGACAGCGGGGGATGCCCGTCGGCGGCGCGGGCCGCGTCGGCCAGGGCGAGCACCGCGGCGGCGGGCACGTGGCCGGGGTCGGTCAGGACACGGACGTCGGGCACGGAGGGGTCGGTCATGCCCTCCACACTACGTGCGGTTCAGGCGGTGCGGGCGTCGAAGCGGTAGCCGACGTTGCGCACCGTGCTGATCAGTTGCTCGTGGTCCGGGCCGAGCTTGGCGCGCAGGCGGCGGACGTGCACGTCCACGGTGCGGGTGCCGCCGAAGTAGTCGCAGCCCCAGACCTCCTGCAGCAGCTGCTCGCGGCTGAAGACGCGGCCCGGATGCTGGGCCAGGAACTTCAGCAGCTCGAACTCCTTGTAGGTGAGGTTCAGCGGCTGCCCGTGGACGCGGGCGGTGTAGCCGGCGGCGTCCACCACCAGGTCCGCGGCGCGGATCTCGTCCGGCTCGTGCCCTCCCTGCGGCCCGCTGCGCGCGGTGGCCAGGCGCAGGCGTGCCTCCACCTCCGCCGGGCCGGCGGTGGTGAGCAGGATGTCGGCGACCTGCCAGCGGGCGGAGACGGCGCTCAGGCCGGCGTCGTGGAACACGGCCACCACGGGCAGGTGGGCGGCCAGCGCCGCGAGGTCCGTGCAGACGGTGCGGGCGCCGGACAGGTCCGTACGGGCGTCCACGAAGACGGCGTCCGCCGCGGGGACGCCTGCGGCGGCCGAGGCGCGGCGGGGACGCGCGGTGACGGTGTGGCCGAGCAGGTCCAGGTGCTCGGTGAGGTCGCCGAGTCCGTCTTCCGCATCGGTGAGCAGCACCACATGCGCCACGGCCGCACTCCCTTCGCTCCTGGACACCGGTTCGCGGACACCGCATGCCGAATGTCCGGTGACACTGTACGTCCGCCCGCAGCGGCGGTGCCCACCGTGTCCACTGGCGTGACGCTCGGCGGTGGCCCCGCGACCTGGCAGGATGGGGGCTGTGATGAGACTGTCGATGGCCCTGGCCGCCGCCCTCGCGGCGGTCGTGCTCAGCGCGGCCGCGTTCGTGGGACCCCTCGCGGTCTCCGCCGTCGCCGTCGTGGTGATCCTCGTGATCGCCTGGGGATGGCCCCGTCAGCTCGGGTCCCCGGCCCGGATCTCCCTGTCCGTCACCTTGGCGGTCGTCGGCCTCGTGAGCCTGGGCCTCACCCTGCTCTGGGGCCACGTCGGCCTCGGCGAGCCGGAGAAGGGCGCGCTCGGCCTCTTCCAGCCGATGGCCGTCGTGGCGGGCTGGGGCGTGATCGCGGCGTTCATGGTCCAGCTCTTCCGCGGGACCGGACGGCCGCTGCGCCTCGAGTCCACCGTGGCCACCATGGGCGGCGTTATGATCGTGGTGATGACCTCCGGCTGGGCCGCGCTGGCCCAGTGGAACGCCATGCCGCTCGCCCCCATCCTGCTGCTCAGCATCGGCGCCACCGTCGCCCTGGTGTCCCTGCTCGGCCTGACACCCTGGATGCAGGGCCGTCCGGGCACCCTGGCGGCCGTGCTCATCCCGCTGTCCGTGCTGATCGCCGTGGCGTCGGGCCTGGTCCTGGACGCCGAGCCGCGCAAGCTTGCGATCGCGGCCGTCGCGGCACTGGCCTCCAGCACCCTGGTCGCGCTCACCGCGGCCACCGCGCCGTCTGCGAAGCCGCGTCCCGAGGACCGTCCCGTGGCCACCACCCTGCGTCCGCGGCGGGCCGGCTTCGCCCTGGCGATGGCACCCGTCGGCGCTGCCGGCGTCATCGGCCACGTCATCCTCGCGCTCCTGGGCTGATCGAGGCAACGAGGGCGGCTAGACTGGCCGCCATGGACAACCTTCTTGCACTCGAGATCTTCTTCCTGGGCCTGGTGGGCCTCGCCTCCCTGGGCATGGCCGGCGTGGCCGCCCTGGTCATCGGCGGCCTCTTCAAGGGCCAGCGCTGAGGTCCCCGTGCGGCCGGGATCCGGCCGCACGGTGACCTGAACGCGAGACCGACGTCTCCATGGCCACCGAGCTCCCGTACGACCTCACCCCCGAACTCGCTCCGCTCTCCTGGCTCATCGGCTCCTGGGAGGGGCAGGGGCGCCTCGGCGACGGCGCCGAGGGGACCGAGATCTTCTACCAGCGCGTCGACTTCACGGAGTACGGCCTGCCGTTCTTGGAGTACCGCGCCGAGTCCTGGATCTGCGAGGAGGACGGCACCCTGCTGCGCCCGCTGACCGTCGAGTCCGGGTTCTGGCAGGTGGACCGCCCCCGCCGCGACGGCGACGTCGGCCCCGGCATGGTCCCGGCCGACGTGGTCCCCGCCTACCGTTCCGCCGAGGACGTCGAGTCCCTGCGCGGCGAGGACGAGGCCTTCGGCCTGACCGCCACCATCACGCACCCCGGCTCCATGTCCGAGCTGTACTACGGCCGCATCAAGGGCCCGCAGCTGCAGCTCGCCACGGACGCGGTGCTGCGCGGCTCGGCCGCCGGCGACTACCACCGCGCCACCCGCATGGCGGGCCTCGTGAACAACCAGCTCTTCTGGCGCTGGGACACCGCGGCCGCCGAGGAGCACGACCTCGAGGCCCACGCCTCCGCGATCCTCGACCGCATGCCGGACCGCTCCGAGGGTCGCCTGTCCCCGCACGCGAAGCGTCCACGCTGATGTCCGCCCCCGCGTATCGCAGCCCGCTCCTGCAGCCCCCGCTGTCCGCGGCGGAGGGCCCCGCCACCGGTGCCGTCGAGGGCGAGGGGCCCGACGCCGGCGTCGCCGCGCACTACGGCGCCCCGCTGCGCGAACAGCGCGCGCTGGACCGCGGCAGGGCACTGGTGGACCTGTCCCACCGCGCCGTCCTGTCCGTCTCCGGGCCCGACCGGCTGGAGTGGCTGCACACCCTGACCACCCAGCACCTGTCCCAGGCGCGGCCCGGCACCAGCACGGAGGCCCTCTTCCTGGATGCCAACGGCCGCATCGAGCACGGCGTCCACCTGCTCGAGGACGGCGCCGCCTGCTGGCTCATCCTGGACAGGGCGGACGAGCAGGCGCTGCTGGACTGGCTGACGCGCATGCGCTTCGCCCACGAGGTCACGCTGCGCCGCCACACCGGCACCGTCGCCGTCGTGGGCGCCACCGCGGCCGTTCCGGGCTGGGAGGACCGCACCGTGTGGATCGACCCCTGGCCTGAGGTCGCCCCGGGCGGCTGGGCCTACTCCGGCCCCGACCATCCCGGCGAGGACTGGTCCTGGCGCGAGTACCTCGTGACCCTGGACGACCTCCTCGCCACCGCCGCCCGCCTCGGCGAGGGGGAGCTGGCAGGCTGGTCCCTGGCCGGCACGTCGGCCGCCGAGGCCCTGCGCATCGCCGCAGGCCGCCCCCGCCCGTCCGTGGACACGGACGCCAAGGCGCTGCCGCACGAGCTGGACCTGCTGCGCACGGCCGTGCACCTGGAGAAGGGGTGCTACCGCGGTCAGGAGACCATTGCCCGGGTGCACAACCTCGGGCGTCCGCCGCGCCGTCTCGTGCAGCTGCTGATGGACGGCTCCGGCCATGCCTTCCCGGCCCCCGGGGCGCCGGTGATCGTGCGGCCCGAGCCGGACACCGAGGAGGCCCGCGCCGCCGCCCGCCCGGTGGGCGTGCTGACCTCCGTGGGCCAGCACCACGAGGCCGGCCACCTCGGCCTGGCCCTGGTGAAGCGCTCGGTTCCGGTGGACGCCCAGCTGATCGTCCGCGACGACTCCGAGGGCGGCGCCGGGCACGTCGCCGCGTCGCAGGAGGTCCTCGTGGCCCCGGACGCCGGGCAGGTCGTCGGCCGTCCTGACGTGCGCCGCCGCTGACCGCAGGCCGTGAGGCCGGCACGGTGTTCCGGCTGTGCCGCGCCGACCACAGGCTCAGGCCCCGCGCGTCAGGCGCCCGGCCCCCAGGTGACGGACGTCTGCGTCCCCAGCGGCTCCATGCCCACCGCCACGGCGATGTGGTGGGCCATGGTGTGTCCCTCCGGCACCCTCGCCGAGGGCACCAGCCCGTCCAGCCAGGCCGACTCCATCGCCGACGCGGCGGCATAGGTGCCCAGCCCCCTGCCGCGCAGGTGCGGCACGGTGAGCACGCCCAGGCGCGCCACGATCCCGGAGAACACGTCGTAGCCGGCGGCCGCGCAGGCCGCACCGCCGCTCCGGCCGTCCTCGACGACCGGGACGAGGGCGGCCGTGTGGTCCCACTGCGGCAGCGCGGCGGCCGTGACGTCGTCCGCGGGGCAGAGCGCCCCGACCTCCAGAGCGTGGGCGGAGTCGAAGGACACCGCGATCGACTGCGCGGGGTCCACCTCCGGCGCCTCGTCCGCGTAGTAGAGGGTGTGCTCGCCGCACGAACGCACCCCGTGCGCCGCGCCGATCCGCAGCAGGGTGGACTCGAGCGCCAGCACCTCGTCGTCCAGGTCCCGGCAGGCCGTCACGAACCACTGCGGGCCGACGACGACGGCCGCCTCGCCCAGGCGGAGGACGGTCGCCACGCGCTCGCCCTGGCCGGGCAGCACGGCCCCGTCGTCGAGGACGACCTCCACGCGCCGGGCGCAGCCCGGCGCCCCCGCCGCCCGTGCCGAGGGGACGGCGGACGGGACGCCCGAGGCCGGGCCTGGCGAGGCCGCACCGGTGGCAGGTGAGACGCCCAGGGTGCCGAGCCCGTCGTCGGGAAGCCCGAGCGCACGGGCCCAGGCGAGGCCGACCAGGGCGAGGGTGTGCTCCTGCAGTGCCATGGTCCCGCTCAGCGGCCGAAGAGGACCCTGGCCTCCTCGTAGCGGGCGAGCGGCACCTTCTTCAGGCCGGACAGGGCGGCGGACATGGGCACGGAGATGATCTCGGTGCCGTTGGCGGCCACCATCTGGCCCCAGCGGTGCTCGGCCACGAGCTTCATGGCCTGCATGCCGAAGCGGGTGGAGAGCACACGGTCCGTGGCGGACGGGTCGCCGCCGCGCTGGATGTGGCCGAGGACGGTGGCGCGGGACTCCACGCCGGTGGCCTCCTCGAGCTCGCGGGCCACCCAGTCGCCGATGCCGCCCAGGCGCGGGCGGCCGTCCTTCGCGTTGCCGGCGGCGGCCAGCGGGTCGTCCTGGCCCTCCGGCACGAAGCCCTCGGCCACCACCACGAGCGGGGAGCGGCCCTTGTCGTGCACCTGCTTCACCCACTCGGCCACCTGGGACATCGGGGTGCGGACCTCCGGGATGAGGATCGCGTGCGCACCGGAGGCCATGCCCGAGTGCAGGGCGATCCAGCCGACGTGGCGGCCCATGACCTCGGCCACCATGCAGCGGTGGTGGGACTCGCCGGTGGTGCGCAGGCGGTCCATGGCGTCCGTGGCGATCTGCACCGCGGTGTCGAAGCCGAACGTGTAGTCCGTGGCCATCAGGTCGTTGTCGATGGTCTTCGGCACCCCGACGATCGGCAGGCCGTCCTTCGCCAGGCGGTTGGCGCCTGCCAGGGTGCCCTCGCCGCCGATGGCCACGACCGCGTCGATGCCCATCTCCTCCAGGTTCCGCTTCATGTTCTCCGGACCGCCGCCGGCCGTGTCGTACGGGTGGGTGCGGGAGGTGCCGATGATGGTGCCGCCGGTGCCGGACAGGCCCCGGACCGCCTGGCGGGGCAGCTCCACCACGTCCTTGTCGATCAGGCCGGCCCAGCCGTTGCGGATGCCGACCATCTCGAAGTCGTAGGTCTTGATGCCGTTGAGCACAGCGGCACGGATGACGGCGTTCAGGCCAGGGCAGTCGCCACCGGAGGTGAGCAGTCCGACGCGCATGGAGGAGTCCTTTCGACGGCAGGAAGGGGGACATGACGGAAGCCGCAGGTCCGGCGGCGCCCCCTGCGGAGGGGATCCGCGGCCTGCGGCTCCAGACTATCGACGCCGTGCCGGGTGCTGTCAGCGGTCCACCGGCGGTGCCGGGGACGAGAGCGCTGGCACCGGGTGGCCGGCGGACCGGTCAGGGCAGGACGATGCTCAGGTTGGCGACGACGCCGATGACGACCATGCCGACGGCGAAGACGCTGGCGGCGGACACGAGGCCGCCGCGGCGTCCGCGCAGGGCGGCGAGCAGCAGCACCGGGGCGAGGACCACGAGGGCGGCGGCGCCGCCGACGATCGTGGCACCGGCCGGCCCGAGCACCGTGCCGACGCCGGAGAAGCCGAACACCACGGAGCCGACCAGCGCGGCCAGGCAGACGACGCCGGCGGCCACGAGCGTCACGGTCTGGGCGATCGCGCCCAGCGCCGGACGCTCGGCACGGGCGGCCGCGGCGCCGCGGCCGGCGGAGGCACGCTCCGCGGCGGCCTGGCGCTCCATCTCGGCAACGCGTTCGGCGGCGCGCAGATCGCGGGAGTGCGGGCGGTCCCGCCACTGGCCGGTCTCCGGGTCGATCCACGAGGAGCGGAAGCCGGCCTCGTCCGGGGCGGACTCCTCCTGCCCAGACCGGCGGCGGGCGTCCATGTACCAGCTGGGGGAGGACGGCGCGCCTGCGGCGTCCGCCGCCCGGAACCCTGCCGAGGGACGGCCGTCGCGGCCGGTGAAGCGCTGACGTTCGGACGCGCCGGGCGTCTTCGGCTCCCAGCAGCGGGTGAGGAGCCACCAGACGAGCAGCGCCGTGCCGGCCAGGACCGTCAGCCCCGCCAGGCCACCGCTGAAGACGAGCGTGGCCGTGAGGCCCGCACCGGAGACCAGGGACACCAGGCCGACGCCGCCCACCACGGCCACGCCCACGCCCGAGCCGGAGAAGTCGCCGCGGCGCAGCTGTGCCCAGAGCACACGTCCGTCCGGTCCCGGCAGCACCGTCCACGCCACGGCATACGCCAGCAGCGCCAGGCCGGCCGAGAGCAGGCAGACGGCCGCGAAGACGCCGCGCACCAGCAGCGGGTCCAGACCGTACCGGGCCGCGACGCCGCCGAGGGCGCCGGAGACCCAGGACTCCTCGGACCGGCTCACGCCCCAGGAGCGCACCGGGCCGCGCAGCCAGGAAGGCAGGGCGGCCAGGCCGTCGGCGGGGCCGGTATCGCCGCCCGCGCCTGCGGCGGACGGGTCTGCGGTCGGATCGGCGTGGAAGTGCTGGTGGGAGGACATGGCTCCATCCTCCCGCGGGGCGGGGCCGGACACATCCGGGGAATCCCGGAACCCGTCCCGGATGTGCGCTCCGGGGCCCAGCGGGCAGGATGGGGGCATGCAGCACCCCACCCCGCCGCAGGGCGGCCCCGCGCCGCGTGTGCGCCCGCCGCTGCTGCGGCACCACGGCGACCACCCCGTGGCCGGTGTCTGCGCAGGCCTGGCCCGGCACCTCGAGCTGCCCGTGGCCTGGGTGCGCCTGGGCATGGTGGTCCTGGCCCTGACCGGCGGCGTGGGCCTGGCCCTGTACACCTGGCTCTGGCTGTTCCTCCCGCAGGAGCGAGCGGACGGGACGGCGGACGACGACCCCGAGCTGCGCCGCCGCCTCGAGACCGGCCTCGCCCGCGTCCGCGAGGTCGGCTGGCCCGCGGTGCTCGGCGCCGCCGTCGTCTGCGTGGCCGTCCTGGTGGTGGTGCAGGCCCTGGGGGCCGACGTGGACTGGCAGACCGCGGCCCCGGTCGGCATCCTGGTGATCGGCCTCGGCGTGGCCTGGATGCAGGCGGACACCGCCGCATCCCCGGGCCGCAGCCGCGGCACCTGGCTGCGCATCGCCCTCGGCACCGCCCTGGTGCTCGTCTCCGTCCTGGCGCTCGCCGTGGACACGGCAGGCCCGGGCACGCTGTGGCTCGGGCTGCTGCTGGCCGTCGCCCTGCTCGCCGGCCTGGCCCTCGTGGCGGCGCCCTTCGTGCTCGGCCTGGTCGCCCGCCGGGAGCGGGAGCGCACCGCGCTCGCCGTGCAGACCGAGCGTGCGGAGATCGCCGCCCACCTGCACGACTCCGTGCTGCAGTCCCTGGCCCTGATCCAGCGCCGCGCCTCCGACCCGGAGACGGTCGCCCGCGTGGCCCGGGCCCAGGAGCGCGAGCTGCGCTCCTACCTCTTCGACGACCCCTCCCAGGCGCCGGACGCGCTCTCCGAGGCGCTGCGCCGGGTGGCCGGGGAGGTCGAGGACGCCCACGGCCGCCGCATCGAGGTCGTCGCCGTGGGCGAGACCGAGGGCGAGTGGCTGGACCCGCTCGTGGCGGCCGCCCGCGAGGCCATGGCCAACGCCGCCCGCCACGCCGGGGACGCCCAGGTGTACGCCGAGGTCCTCGAGGACGACCAGGGGGCGATCGAGGGCGTGGACGTGTTCGTCCGGGACCGTGGCCCCGGCTTCGACCCGGATCAGCTGCCGGCTGACCGCCACGGCGTCCGCGAGTCCCTGCGGGGCAGGATGGAACGGGCCGGGGGAACGGTGCGCATCCGCTCCTCTGCCGGCGGCACCGAGGTCCACCTGCACCTCGACGCCCCGGCCGTCGCCCGTCCGGAGGACGGCGTCAGAGGCACCGACCCGCGAGAGGAGGGCGCATGAGTGAACCGGTGACCGCCGTGATCGTGGACGATCACGCCATCTTCCGGGCCGGCCTGCGCGCGGACCTGGACCCGGCCCGCGTCGAGATCGTCGGCGAGGCCGGGGACGTCGACCAGGCCGTGGCCGTCGTGCTGGAGACGGCCCCGGACGTGGTGCTGCTGGACGTGCACCTGCCCGGCGGCGCCGGCGGCGGGGGAGCGGAGGTCGCCCGCCGCGTCCTCGAACGGGACCCGGAGCGGCGTCTGCTCGCCCTGTCCGTGTCCGACGCCGCCGAGGACGTCGTGGCCGTCATCCGCGCCGGCGCCCGCGGCTACATCACCAAGTCCGCCTCCGGGGCCGACGTGGTGGACGCCGCCGTCCGCGTGGCCGAGGGGGACGCCGTGTTCTCCCCGCGCCTGGCCGGCTTCGTCCTGGACGCGTTCCGCGGCACGGCGGCCCCGGACACGACGGCGGTCCGCCCCTCCGGTGCCCCGGACGCCTCCCCGGTCCCGACGGACCGGGACGCACAGGACGAGGAACTGGACCGGCTCTCGGCCCGCGAACGCGACGTCATGCGCCTGATCGCCCGGGGCTTCACGTATCGGGAGGCGGGCGCGGAGCTGTTCATCTCGGACCGCACGGTGGAGTCCCACGTCTCCTCCGTGCTCCGCAAGCTGCAGCTGTCCAACCGCCACGAGCTCACCCGCTGGGCCGCCCGCCGCGGCTACGCGTGAGCCGGTCCGGTCCGGGAGGGGCCGGGCAGACGGAAGGCGACCGGCCGTCGTCGTCGAGGGGATCTCCTCCACGACGACGGCCGGCCGCCTCCTGCATGCGCCCTGACCGGGCGCGGGGCTCACTCGGAGAGCAGGGCGCGGATGCGTTCGGCACCCTCGGCGAGGTCGTCGTCGCCCAGCGCGTAGGACAGGCGCAGGTAGCCGGAGGGACCGAACGCCTCGCCCGGGACCACGGCCACCTCGGCCTCGTTGAGGATCAGGGCGGCCAGCTCGGCGGAGGTCGCGGGGGTGACGCCGCGGATCTCGCGGCCGAGGGCGCCGCGGACGTCCACGTAGGCGTAGAAGGCGCCCTCCGGGGTCGGGCACTCGAAGCCCGGGACGGCGTTCATGGCCTGCACCATGGCCTTGCGGCGGCGGTCGAAGGCGACCTTCATCTCATCGACGGCGTCCAGTGGGCCGGAGACGGCGGCCAGGGCGGCACGCTGCGAGACGTTGGAGACGTTCGACGTCGCGTGGGACTGCAGGTTGGTGGCGGCCTTGATGACGTCCAGCGGGCCGGCCATCCAGCCGACGCGCCAGCCGGTCATCGCGTAGGTCTTGGCCACGCCGTTGAGGATCACGGCCTGCTCGGCGAGCTCCGGGACGGCCTTCACGATCGAGGTGAACGGCACGCCGTCGTAGGTGAGGTGCTCGTAGATCTCGTCCGTGACGACCCACAGGCCGCGATCCAGCGCCCAGCGGCCCACGGCCTCGGTCTCCTCGGGGGAGTAGACGGCGCCGGTCGGGTTGGACGGGGAGACGAAGAGCAGGACCTTGGTCTTGGCGGTGACGGCCTCCTCGAGCTGGTCCACGGTGACCTTGTAGCCCTGCTCCGGGCCGGCGAAGACCTCCACGGGGACGCCGCCGGCCAGGCGGACGGCCTCCGGATAGGTGGTCCAGAACGGGGTGGGGACGATGACCTCGTCTCCCGGGTCCAGCAGGGAGGCGAAGGTGTTGTACACGGCCTGCTTGCCGCCGTTGGTGATCAGCACGTGCTGGGAGTCCAGGGCCACGCCCGAGTCGCGGGCGGTCTTGGCGGCCACGGCCTCACGCAGCTCGGGCAGGCCCGCGGCTGCGGTGTAGCGGTGGTTCTTCGGGTCCTGCGCGGCGGCCACGGCGGCCTCGACGATGTAGCCCGGGGTCGGGAAGTCCGGCTCGCCGGCGCCGAAGCCGATCACGGGGCGGCCGGTGGCCTTGAGCTCCTTCGCGCGGGCATCGACGGCCAGGGTGGCGGACGGGGCGATGGAGCCGATGCGCTCTGAGACGCGGCGGGCGGGTGCGGGTGCCATGGTTTCCTCTTGACTCTCGGGAGTGCGGGCGGCCGGGCGGGTCCCGCGTCGGGCGCGCGACCCGCCTCCAGACTAGTCCGGAGGGCCGGCTGGTTCGACTTCCAGAGCCTCTATGGCGTACGCTGTTCACTCGGCACCGCGACGCGGTCCTCCGGTGAGCGGCCGGAGAACCCGGATCGGTCCCTAGGGTAGTGGCGCAATTGGTAGCGCAGCGGTCTCCAAAACCGCAGGTTGCAGGTTCGAGTCCTGTCTGCCCTGCGCATCGACGCAGCCGTTCCGGCTGCTCGAGATGACGGCAAGAACGTAACGGCGATCCGACTGAGTGAGGCCACGTGTCTGAGACGGCAGTGAGCGGCGGCGGCAGCCGCCCCGCAGACGCCCGCAAGAAGCGTGGCCTCTTCGCTCGCATCGGCCTCTTCCTGCGCCAGGTGATGGATGAGCTCCGCAAGGTGGTCACCCCCACCCGCGAGGAGCTTCTGCGCATGACCGGCGTCGTGCTCGCCTTCGTGGCGATCATGATCCTCCTGGTCATGGGGCTGGACTGGCTCTTCGGCACGGCGGCACGCTTCACCTTCGGCGGCTTCTGACCCGAGGGAGCGGCCGAGTCGGAGAGGCCGCCGCTGCGTTCCACCGTCCGCAGCCTCTGTACCCCGTGAGCAGAAAGCAGGAACCCGTGTCCGAGCAGGAACTCGATCCCCAGGCCACCGAGGACGCCGCCGCCTCCGAGGCGCCCGCCCAGGCTGAGGAGATCACCGCGGACGTGACCGCGGAGACCGCCGAGACCGAGGCGCCCGCTGCCGAGGAGACCGCCGCGCCGGCCCAGGAGCCGGAGGCCCAGCAGGCCCCCGCCGAGGAGGACGAGCCCGAGGTCGACCCGGCCGAGGAGCTCCGCACCCGTCTGCGCCGCCAGCCCGGCGACTGGTACGTGGTGCACACCTACGCGGGCTACGAGAAGCGCGTCAAGACCAACCTCGAGACCCGCATCCAGACCCAGGACATGGAGGACCTGATCTACGAGATCGAGGTCCCCATGGAGGAGGTCGTGGAGATCAAGAACACCACGCGGAAGATCGTCTCCCGTGTGCGCATTCCGGGCTACGTGCTCGTCCGCATGGACCTGACCGACGCCTCGTGGGGCGTCGTCCGCCACACCCCGGGCGTCACCGGCTTCGTGGGCAACGACGCGTACCACCCGCAGCCGCTGTCCCTCGACGAGGTCTTCGACATGCTGGCCCCGTCGGTCATCCAGGAGGCGGCCAAGGCCGCGGAGAAGGAGGGCCGCCCGGCCCCCGCCGCCGCTGGGGAGTCCGGCGCTGAGGCCCAGGCCATCCACGTCGACTTCGAGGTCGGCGAGTCGGTCACCGTCAACGACGGTCCGTTCGAGACCCTCCCGGCCACGATCTCCGAGATCAAGCCGGAGGCCCAGCAGCTGGTGGTCCTCGTCTCCATCTTCGAGCGCGAGACCCCGGTCACCCTGTCCTTCAGCCAGGTCACCAAGATCCTCTGACGGGCAGACAACACAGTCGTCCCCTCGCCGCCGGCCGCCTGCCGGTGGCGTCAGGGAACCGGCCGCCGCGCCACGGCGGCCACCGCCCGCAGTACGCTCCTGTGCTGCGGGTCCACCAGTGAGAGAAGGATCCGACACATGGCTCCCAAGAAGAAGGTCGCCGGCCTGATCAAGCTCCAGATCCAGGCCGGAGCTGCCAACCCGGCCCCGCCGATCGGCCCGGCCCTCGGCCAGCACGGCGTGAACATCATGGAGTTCTGCAAGGCCTACAACGCCGCCACCGAGTCGCAGCGCGGCAACGTGGTCCCGGTGGAGATCACGGTCTACGAGGACCGCTCCTTCACCTTCATCACCAAGACCCCGCCGGCCGCCGAGCTGATCAAGAAGGCCGCGGGCGTCTCCAAGGGCTCCGGCACCCCGCACACCGACAAGGTGGGCAAGCTGACCCAGGCCCAGTGCGAGGAGATCGCGCAGACCAAGATGGCGGACCTGAACGCCAACGACGTCCAGGCCGCCGCGAAGATCATCGCCGGCACCGCCCGCTCCATGGGCATCACCGTCGAGGGCTGACACCTCCACGGGACGTCCTGACGGGCGTCCACCCCACTCTTTCCACGTGGCAGGACCGAGCGCGGTCCGCAGACCACAACTGCACAAGGAGAAAACGCAGATGGCACAGCGCAGCAAGGCATACAAGGCCGCCAAGGCCGCGATCGAGGATCGCCTGTACTCCCCGGCCGAGGCGATCGCCCTGGCCAAGGAGACCAACCCGTCGAAGACCGACGCCACCGTCGAGGTCGCCATGCGCCTCTCGGTCGACCCGCGCAAGGCCGACCAGATGGTGCGCGGCTCGGTGTCGCTGCCGAACGGCACCGGCAAGACCGCCCGCGTGGTCGTGTTCGCCACCGGTGAGCGCGCCGAGGCCGCCCGTGCGGCCGGCGCCGACTTCGTCGGCGACGACGACCTCATCGCCAAGGTCCAGGGCGGCTGGGTCGACTTCGACGCCGCCGTGGCCTCCCCGGAGCTCATGGGCAAGGTCGGCCGTCTCGGCAAGGTCCTGGGTCCGCGCAACCTGATGCCGAACCCGAAGACCGGCACCGTGACCCCGGACGTGGCCAAGGCCGTGACCGACATCAAGGGCGGCAAGATCGACTTCCGCGTCGACAAGCACTCGAACCTGCACTTCATCATCGGCAAGACCTCGTTCGACGCGAAGGCGCTGACCGAGAACTACGCCGCAGCCCTGGAGGAGATCCTCCGTCTGAAGCCGGCCTCCTCCAAGGGCCGCTACATCACCAAGGCGACCGTGGCCACCACCTTCGGCCCGGGCGTCCCGATGGACCCGAGCGCCACCAAGGCCGAGGCCGAGGGCTGATCCTCGCCTGATCACACGGTCGCCTGACCGTCCACGACGACGGCCGGTCGCCTTCCTGCGGAGGCGGCCGGCCGTTGCCGTGTCCGGGGGCCCTGTGCGCCGAACCACGCACGGGACCCTGTACGCCGAACCATGGTCGGGACCCTGTGCGCCGAACCAGAAGGAACGGCTGCTTCGCCGCGCGGGGAAGGGGCCGATTCTTCTGGCTCGACGTGTGAGGCGCGCGCAGGTGGTTTGGCGCGCGGGGCGCGCGGCGCGCGCAGGGCGGTTTGGCGCGCGGGGCGCGCATGGGATACGATGGTCGAACCGAAGACCGCCGGTTGCGGTGCTCCATGCCCTCGGGCAGGAGAGCCGCCGAAGGTCCTCCGAGCGGAGGCGACCTGCGCAGGTGAAACGTGAGCCACGCGCTGACACATGGACTCCTTCGTGGAGCCCGCCGTCCCGCCGCGCCCCGTGCACCTGCACGGGGCGTTTCTCTTTGTGGGGATCGCGCGGTTCCGAATGAAGATCCCATTGAGAGGAGTGCCATGGCGACGTCTGCAAAGAAGACGGCGGTGGCCGAGCTCGCGGACCTGTTCCGTGAGTCCAGCGCCGCTGTGCTGACGGAGTACCGTGGCCTGACGGTGGGCGAGCTCAAGCAGCTTCGCGACGCCCTCCGTCAGGACGCGACCTACGCCGTGGCGAAGAACACGCTCACTGAGATCGCGGCCAAGGAGGCCGGCGTGGAGGGGCTCGAGTCCCACCTGACCGGTCCGACCGCGATCGCCTTCGTGACCGGTGACCCGGTCAACGTCGCGAAGGCTCTGCGTGACTTCGCCAAGGACAACGACAAGCTCGTGCTCAAGGGCGGCTACATGGACGGCCAGCCTCTGGACGAGGCCGGCATCAAGAAGATCGCGGACCTCGAGTCCCGCGAGGTGCTGCTGTCCAAGTTCGCCGGCGCCATGAAGGGCTCCATGAACAAGGCCGCCGCCCTGTTCCAGGCCCCGCTGTCGAAGTCCGTCCGCACGGTCGAGGCGCTGCGCGCCAAGCAGGACGCCTGAGCGTCCTACCCACCCGATGGGCCGCGCGGCCCTCATCCACACCTACTTCACGTAGCAAACACGTAAAGGAGCCATCATGGCCAAGCTGACCACCGACGAGCTGCTCGCCGCCTTCGAGGAGCTGACCCTCATCGAGCTCTCCGAGTTCATCAAGGCGTTCGAGGAGAAGTTCGACGTCACCGCTGCCGCCCCGGTCGCCGTTGCCGCCGCCGGCGGTGCCGCTGCCGGCGGCGAGGCCGCCGCCGCCGAGGAGAAGGACGAGTTCGACGTCATCCTCGAGGCCGCCGGCGACAAGAAGATCGGCGTCATCAAGGAGGTGCGCGCCCTCACCTCCCTCGGCCTGAAGGAGGCCAAGGACCTGGTGGACGGCGCCCCGAAGCCGGTCCTCGAGGGCGTCAACAAGGAGACCGCCGACAAGGCCAAGGAGCAGCTCGAGGGCGCCGGCGCCACCGTCACCCTCAAGTGATGATCGCGGCCTCGCGCCGCATCTGAGCTTCGCACCCGACCCCCGTTCCGCTGCTGCGGAACGGGGGTCGCGTCGTGTCCGGGGGTGGATGGCGACGACCCCGGGGAAGGCGAGCATCCGTCGTCGGGAAGGGCCGCGGGGGAGGCGGGCAGGCTCCCTGCCCGCCACGCGGAGCCGAGGTGACGCGGGCCCGGTGGACAACCGTGGTATGGAGCGATACTCTGGATCTTTGCATCTCCCTGCTTCCGCGCGCCCTGACGACAGACCGTCGATTCAGGGCCGACGGCGCGGACGAGCGTGGCCTTCATATGGCGGTGGGCCCGCACACGGCATCTGGGCCGTCCTGGGAGAGCCGAACACGGACCCCCGAAAGCCTGTGGAAGGATCCTACGTGGTCGCCTCGAGCACCTCCAACGAAACCGCTTCCGTCTCCCCGCGTTCCGGCGCCTCCGCCGGTCGCATCTCCTTCGCCAAGATCGCCGAGCCGCTGGACGTGCCCGATCTGCTGGCGCTGCAGACCGACTCCTTCGACCGCCTCGTCGGCAACGAGCGCTGGGCCGCGCGCGCCGAGCAGGCCCAGGCCGCCGGCGACCACTCCGTGCCGGTGACCTCCGGCCTCACGGACATCTTCGAAGAGATCTCCCCGATCGAGGACTTCCAGGAGACCATGTCCCTGTCGTTCTCCGATCCGGAGTTCGCGGACGCGAAGATGCCGGAGGAGGAGTGCAAGGAGCGCGACGCCACCTACGCCGCGCCGCTGTACGTCAAGGCCGAGTTCATGAACAACACGACCGGCGAGATCAAGCAGCAGACCGTCTTCATGGGCGACTTCCCGCTCATGACCAAGAACGGCACCTTCATCATCAACGGCACCGAGCGCGTCGTCGTGTCCCAGCTGGTCCGCTCCCCGGGCGCCTATTTCGAGCGCACCCCGGACAAGACCTCGGACAAGGAGATCTTCTCCGCCAAGATCATCCCCTCGCGCGGCGCCTGGTTCGAGCTCGAGGTGGACAAGCGCGACCAGGTGGGCGTCCGCCTGGACCGCAAGCGCAAGCAGCCGGTGACCGTGCTGCTCAAGGCCATGGGCTGGACCGAGTCCCGCATCCTCGAGGAGTTCGGCCAGTACGACTCCATCCGCGCCACCCTGGAGAAGGACGGCACCGCGGACCAGGACGAGGCCCTGCTCGACATCTACCGCAAGCTGCGCCCGGGAGAGCCGGCCGCCGTGGATGCCGCCCAGACCCTGCTGAACAACCTGTACTTCACCCCGAAGCGCTACGACCTGGCGAAGGTGGGCCGCTACAAGCTCAACCGCAAGCTGGGCGTGGACGTGCCGCTGTCCGATCCGCACTCCACCGTGCTGACCGAGGACGACGTGGCCCAGATGGTGCACTTCATCTGCGCCCTGCACGCCGGCGAGTCCACCATCAAGGGCACCCACGACGGCGAGGACGTGGACGTGCGCGTCGAGATCGACGACATCGACCACTTCGGCAACCGCCGCATCCGCGCCGTGGGCGAGCTGATCGAGAACCAGATCCGCACCGGCCTGTCCCGCATGGAGCGCGTCGTGCGTGAGCGCATGACCACCCAGGACGTCGAGGCGATCACCCCGCAGACCCTGATCAACATCCGCCCGGTCGTGGCGTCGATCAAGGAGTTCTTCGGCACCTCCCAGCTGTCCCAGTTCATGGACCAGAACAACCCGCTGGCGGGCCTGACGCACAAGCGTCGCCTGTCCGCGCTCGGCCCGGGCGGCCTCTCGCGCGACCGTGCCGGCATGGAGGTCCGCGACGTCCACCCGTCGCACTACGGCCGCATGTGCCCGATCGAGACCCCTGAGGGGCCGAACATCGGCCTCATCGGCTCGCTCGCGACCTTCGGTCGCATCAACTCCTTCGGCTTCATCGAGACCCCGTACCGTCGCGTCGAGGACGGCAGGGTCACCGACAAGGTCGACTACCTGACCGCGGACGACGAGCTCGGCTGCCAGATCGCGCAGGCGAACGCGCCGGTGGGCGAGGACGGCCGCTTCGTCGAGGACCTGGTCCTCTGCCGTCAGCGCGGCGGCGGCGGCGAGCCGGTGCTGTCCGCTGTGGACGACATCGACTACATGGACGTCTCCCCGCGCCAGATGGTGTCGGCCGCGACCGCCCTCATCCCCTTCCTCGAGCACGACGACGCCAACCGCGCGCTCATGGGCGCCAACATGCAGCGCCAGGCCGTGCCGCTGCTGCAGTCCGAGGCGCCGTACGTGGGCACCGGCATGGAGAAGTACGTGGCCGTGGACGCCGGCGACTCCGTGACGGCCACCGCGGCCGGCGTCGTGACCGAGGTGGCCGCCGACCTGGTGACCGTCATGAACGACGACGGCACCACCACGCACTACCCGATCATGAAGTTCGCCCGCTCGAACCAGGGCAACGCGTACAACCAGCGCGTGCGTGTGTCCGAGGGCGACCGCGTGGAGCCGCTGAGCATCATCGCCGACGGCCCCGCCACCGACAACGGCGAGCTCGCCCTGGGCAAGAACCTGCTCGTGGCGTTCATGCCGTGGGAGGGCCTCAACTACGAGGACGCCATCATCCTGTCCCAGCGCATGGTCTCCGACGACGTGCTGACCTCGATCCACATCGAGGAGTACGAGGTCGACGCCCGTGATACCAAGCTGGGCGCCGAGGAGATCACCCGCGACATCCCGAACGTGTCCGACGAGGTGCTGTCCCAGCTCGACGAGCGCGGCATCATCCACATCGGCGCCGAGGTGGAGGCCGGCGACATCCTCGTCGGCCGCGTCACCCCGAAGGGCGAGACCGAGCTGACCCCGGAGGAGCGCCTGCTGCGCGCCATCTTCGGCGAGAAGTCCCGCGAGGTGCGCGACACCTCGCTGAAGGTGCCCCACGGCGAGTCCGGCACCGTCATCGGCGTGCGCATCTTCGACCGCGACGAGGACGACGACCTGCCTCCGGGCGTGAACCAGCTGGTCCGCGTCTACGTCGCGCAGAAGCGCAAGATCACCGACGGAGACAAGATGGCCGGCCGTCACGGCAACAAGGGCGTCATCTCCAAGATCCTGCCGGTGGAGGACATGCCGTTCCTCGCCGACGGCACCCCGGTGGACGTCATCCTGAACCCGCTGGGCGTGCCGGGCCGAATGAACCTCGGCCAGGTCATGGAGCTGCACCTGGGCTGGGCCGCCTCCCGCGGCTGGGACATCCAGGGTGAGCCCGAGTGGATCAAGGACCTGCCGAACTTCCCGCGGCAGTCCGGACCGGTCAACGTCGCCACCCCGGTGTTCGACGGTGCCGAGGCCTACGAGATCGAGGGCCTGCTGGGCCATGTCAACGTGACCCCCGACGGCGAGCGCCTGATGGGCACCGACGGCAAGGCCCGGCTGTTCGACGGCCGCACCGGCGAGCCGTTCCCGGACCCGATCTCCGTCGGCTACATGTACATGCTGAAGCTGCACCACCTCGTGGACGACAAGATCCACGCGCGCTCCACCGGCCCGTACTCGATGATCACCCAGCAGCCGCTCGGCGGAAAGGCCCAGTTCGGTGGCCAGCGCTTCGGCGAGATGGAGGTGTGGGCGCTCGAGGCGTACGGCGCCGCGTTCACCCTCCAGGAGCTGCTGACCATCAAGTCCGACGACATCCACGGGCGTGTGAAGGTGTACGAGGCCATCGTGAAGGGCGAGAACATCCCGGAGCCGGGCGTTCCGGAGTCCTTCAAGGTCCTCATCAAGGAGATGCAGTCCCTGTGCCTCAACGTGGAGGTCCTCTCCGCGGACGGGCAGACCGTCGAGATGCGTGACTCGGATGACGAGAGCTTCCGGGCCGCCGAGGAGCTGGGCATCGACCTGTCCCACGCCGAGCCGAGCTCGGTCGAGGAAGTCTGAGCCCCTCGCTCCCGCACCCACAAGACGTCACCTGAGAACCACTGAACTGAGGAGTTCACCGGAACATGACCGTTCACAGCATGTCCACTGACAACTCTTTCGGCCTGATGCGCATCGGCCTGGCCACGGCGGAGGACATCCGCCGCTGGTCCTACGGCGAGGTGAAGAAGCCGGAGACCATCAACTACCGCACCCTCAAGCCGGAGAAGGACGGGCTCTTCTGCGAGCGCATCTTCGGCCCGACCCGTGACTGGGAGTGCGCCTGCGGCAAGTACAAGCGCGTGCGCTTCAAGGGCATCGTCTGCGAGCGCTGCGGCGTCGAGGTGACCCGCTCCAAGGTGCGCCGCGACCGCATGGGCCACATCGAGCTCGCCGCCCCCGTGACCCACATCTGGTACTTCAAGGGCGTGCCCTCGCGCCTGGGCTACCTGCTGGACCTGGCCCCGAAGGACCTCGAGAAGGTCATCTACTTCGCGGCCTACATGATCACCTCTGTGGACGAGGAGGCCCGCCACAAGGACCTGCCGAACCTGCAGGCCGAGCATGACCAGGAGACCCGTGTCCTGGCCGAGCAGCGCGACGCGGACATCGCCGCGATCGCCGGTGACCTGGAGAAGGACCTGGCCAAGCTGGAGTCCGAGGGCGCCAAGGCCGCGGAGAAGAAGAAGGCCCGCGACGCCGCGGACAAGACCATGGCGCAGATCCGCAAGCGTGCGGACGCGGAGCTGGACCGCAAGGAGCAGGTCTGGGACCGCTTCAAGAACCTCAAGGTCGCCGACCTCGAGGGCGATGAGGGTCTCTACCGCGCCATGCGCGACAAGTACGGCCAGTACTTCACCGGTGCCATGGGCGCGGAGGCCATCCAGAAGCGCCTGGAGACCTTCGACCTCGAGGCCGAGGCCGAGATGCTGCGCGAGACCATCAAGACCGGCAAGGGCCAGCGCAAGACCCGCGCCCTGAAGCGTCTGAAGGTCGTCAACGCGTTCCTGACCACGGACAACTCCCCGGAGGGCATGGTCCTCGACGCGGTCCCGGTGATCCCGCCGGAGCTGCGCCCGATGGTCCAGCTGGACGGCGGCCGCTTCGCGACCTCCGACCTCAACGACCTCTACCGTCGCGTGATCAACCGCAACAACCGCCTGAAGCGCCTGCTCGACCTCGGTGCCCCCGAGATCATCGTGAACAACGAGAAGCGCATGCTCCAGGAGTCCGTGGACTCCCTGTTCGACAACGGCCGTCGCGGCCGCCCGGTCACCGGTCCGGGCAACCGCCCGCTGAAGTCGCTGTCCGACATGCTCAAGGGCAAGCAGGGCCGCTTCCGCCAGAACCTGCTCGGCAAGCGCGTCGACTACTCGGGCCGTTCGGTCATCGTGGTCGGCCCGCAGCTGAAGCTGCACCAGTGCGGCCTGCCGAAGCAGATGGCGCTGGAGCTGTTCAAGCCGTTCGTGATGAAGCGCCTCGTGGACCTGAACCACGCGCAGAACATCAAGTCCGCCAAGCGCATGGTGGAGCGTTTCCGCCCCCAGGTGTGGGACGTGCTCGAAGAGGTCATCACCGAGCACCCGGTGCTGCTGAACCGCGCACCCACCCTGCACCGTCTGGGCATCCAGGCCTTCGAACCGCAGCTCGTCGAGGGCAAGGCCCTCCAGCTGCACCCGCTGGTCTGCTCGGCGTTCAACGCGGACTTCGACGGCGACCAGATGGCGGTCCACCTGCCGCTGTCGCCGGAGGCCCAGGCCGAGGCCCGACTGCTCATGCTCTCGAGCCACAACATCCTGAAGCCGTCGGACGGCCGCGCCGTGGCCGTCCCCGCACAGGACATGATCATCGGCCTGAACCACCTGACCACCGTCCGCGAGGACGAGGTCGGCGCCGGCCGCGAGTTCTCCTCGGTCGCCGAGGCCATCATGGCCTTCGACGCCGGCGAGCTGCACCTGAACGCCCCGGCCAGGATCGCGGTGGAGGGCTTCGTGCCCTCGGCCGCCGTGTCCGCTCCCGAGGAGTGGAACGAGGGTGAGCCCGCCCTGATCGAGACGACCCTGGGCAAGGTCATCTTCAACGACCTGCTGCCGGCCGACTACCCGTGGCTGGACACCCAGGCCACCAAGGGCACCCTCGGCAAGCTGGTCAACGACCTGGCCGAGCGCTACCCGATGGCCGTCACCGCCCAGACGCTGGACAACCTCAAAGACGCCGGCTTCTACTGGGGCACCTGGTCGGGAGTCACCGTGGCCATCTCCGACATCACCTCGGACATGGACAAGGCCGCCATCATGGAGGGCTACGAGGAGCAGGCCCGCCGTGTGCAGGCCCAGTACGACAAGGGCCTCATCGCGGACGACGAGCGTCGCTCCGAGCTGATCGACATCTGGAACAAGGCGACCGACGAGGTCGCCGAGGCCATGCGTGCCGGCCTGCCGACGCTGAACACCATCAACCGCATGGTGACCTCCGGTGCACGAGGCAACTGGCTCCAGGTGCGCCAGATCGCGGGCATCCGCGGCCTGGTGGCGAACCCGCAGGGCGAGATCATCCCGCGTCCGATCAAGTCCTCCTACCGCGAGGGCCTGTCCGTGCTCGAGTACTTCATCGCGACCCACGGCGCCCGCAAGGGCCTCGCGGACACCGCGCTGAAGACCGCGAACTCGGGGTACCTGACCCGACGTCTCGTGGACGTCTCCCAGGACGTCATCGTCCGCGAGGAGGACTGCGGCACCGAGCGCGGCCTGGCTGTGACCATCGCCGTGGCCGACGCCAACGGCGAGCTGCGGCAGCACGAGACGGTGGAGAACTCGGCGTTCGCCCGCACCCTGGCGACCGATGTGGAGGTCGACGGCACGGTGGTGGCGAAGGGCGGCGCCGACGTGGGCGACGTCCTGATCGGCGAGCTCGTGGCCGCCGGCGTGACCGAGATCAAGGTGCGCTCCGTGCTCACCTGCGAGTCCGCCGTGGGCACCTGCGCGAAGTGCTACGGCCGCTCCATGGCCACCGGCCAGATGGTGGACATCGGCGAGGCGGTGGGCATCATCGCCGCCCAGTCGATCGGTGAGCCGGGCACCCAGCTGACCATGCGTACCTTCCACACCGGCGGTGTGGCGTCCGCGGACGACATCACGCAGGGTCTGCCGCGTATCCAGGAGCTGTTCGAGGCCCGCACGCCGAAGGGCATGGCCCCGATCTCCGAGGTCGCCGGCCGTGTGACCGTCGAGGACGACGAGACCTCGATCCGCCTGATCCTGACTCCGGACGACGGCTCCGAGGAGATCGCCTACCCGGTGCTGCGCCGTGCGCGCCTGCTGGTGGAGGACGGCGAGCACGTGGCCGTGGGCACCCAGCTGGTGGCCGGTGCGGTGGACCCGAAGCAGGTGCTGCGCGTGCTCGGCCCCCGAGCTGCCCAGCGCTTCCTCGTGGACGAGGTGCAGAACGTGTACCAGTCCCAGGGTGTGGGCATCCACGACAAGCACGTGGAGGTCATCGTCCGCCAGATGCTGCGTCGCATCACTGTGATCGAGTCCGGTGAGACCGACCTGCTGCCGGGCGAGCTGACCGACCGCGTCCGCTTCGTGGCCGCCAACCGCGCCGCCGTGTCCGAGGGCCGTCAGCCGGCCTCCGGCCGTGACGAGCTCATGGGCATCACCAAGGCCTCGCTGGCGACCGACTCGTGGCTGTCCGCCGCGTCCTTCCAGGAGACGACCCGCGTGCTCACGCAGGCCGCCATGGAGGGCAAGGAGGACCCGCTGCTGGGCCTGAAGGAGAACGTGATCATCGGCAAGCTGATCCCGGCCGGCACCGGCCTGGACCGCTACACCCAGACCGTGGTGGAGCCGACCGAGGAGGCGAAGGCGAACCTGTTCACCTCGCCCTCCGGCTTCGCGGACTTCGACTACCCGGGCCTGGACCAGTCCATGGGCGGCGACTTCCACGCCATGACCCTGGACGACTACGGCCGCGGCGGCGACTTCCGCGCCTGACCCGGTCCGGACCCGTCGGTCCGGTCGGCTGAGCTGAGGGCCCGTCCCGCTCCCGCAAGGCGGGGGAGGGGCGGGCCCTCCGCCGTGCCCGCCGGGGACGGGGCGGACCGGCGGGCGGAGGCGGGTGCCGTCGTCGTGCCGCGCCGGGACGGCATAGGGAACGACGACGGCCCGGCCCCTCCGTGCGGAGGGCGCCGGGCCGTGGGCTCCCGGGAGCGGACGCGTCAGCGACGCGACATGTACAGGGTGAACGCCTTGGCGAGGAGCCTGTTGACCGGGAAGTCCCACTCTCCGTGGGTCTGCACGATGTTGGCGCCCTGCGTCGTCTTGAACTCGGTGAGGCCGGTGATCCGGTTCTCGTGGTCCACGGAGCCGGGCACGCCGCCCAGGTCCAGCCAGTGGCAGCCGTCGGCGATGCCGGCCTCGATCTGGGTGAGCTGCAACAGGCGGGGGGCGTCCCGCTTGCGCTCCTTCTGGGAGGAGGCGGAGTAGGGGCGGTAGCAGATGTGGCCCTGGCGGAAGTGGAAGGCCGCGGCGACCGGCTCCCCTTCGTACTCGGCGATGTAGTAGGTGACGTCGGCGATCTCAGAGCCGCCCAGCTGCTCGATCACGCGCTGGAAGTACTCCTTGGGTCGGCCGGTGAACTTGTCGCGCTCGGCGGTCTCGTCCTGCAGGGCCTCCCACTCGCCGAGGCGCTCGACGCCGGCGGTGACGACGTCCAGGTCGTTGCGGGTGGAGCGGCGGGTGCGCTTGCGGGAGGAGCCGGACATGCGGGTGAGCACGCCGTCCACGTCCAGGTCCTTCAGCGGGATGCGGGCCTGGAACATCGGCTGGCCCGCGGAGAAGCCCTCGAGGACCTCGGGGGCCTGCCAGCCGGCGGCACGGAGCTCGTCCTGCAGCTCGAGGGCGCCGGGAGTGACCTCGCAGGGCAGGTCGGTGAGCACCGTGTACTGCGGGTCCGTGAGGGACTTGCGGACGGTGTCCGCCTCCCAGGTGCGGACCACGCCGGGCGGGCCCACGCGGACCAGGAAGGCGCCCTGGGACTTCAGCAGCTGCACCAGCGGGGTGAGCGCGTCCACGAGGCGTACGCCCTCGTCGAGGACCGGTCCCTCGGCGATGTAGGCGAGGAAGGCCTTGCCCAGCACGGGCACGCGGGCCGGCACCGGCAGGGGGCGGGCGAGCACGAGGGCCGCGCCCACGAGCTCGGTGCCGCGGAAGATGCCCACGGACTGGCCGCGCCAGTCCGTCTTCACGTTGGCCCAGCGCGGGTTCTGGAGGAAGGAGGCCTCCGGGTGGCGGGCGAGGAAGGCGGTGTGCTGAGCCTCGTCGATGCCGCGCACGGTCAAAGGACCGGACGGGGCGGACGGGGTCGTCTGTGCTGCATCAGGTTCGGGTGTCACGCGGCCAGTCTACGGCGGGGGCGCGGGGAGCGCCCGGGATCGCGGCCCGGCCGATGTGTCCTCTCGCACCCCGTGTTGGCGCGTGTGGGCGCGCATGGTATTCTCGATCCGATTGTTTTTCGTGTGGCAGTATGGACGCGGTCCGGGTTGCGGGGAAGTTGCGCAACGAATGCCACACTTTTGCACGCCTGCGGACGTTTGCTCATGGAGCCCCACAGGAGAGGCAGAACGAGGAACGAGCAGCCGCCGAACCCGAGGCCCTCTGGCCTGCCGGCTCGGCAGATCACGTCAGCGATCACCGAAACACAGGAAGGCTGAAGAGTGCCTACGATTCAGCAGCTGGTCCGCAAGGGCCGCTCACCGAAGATCGTCAATACGAAGGCCCCTGCGCTGCAGGGCAACCCCATGCGTCGTGGCGTGTGCACCCGCGTGTACACCACGACCCCGAAGAAGCCGAACTCGGCGCTGCGCAAGGTCGCCCGTGTCCGCCTCAGCGGCGGCATCGAGGTCACCGCGTACATCCCGGGCGAGGGTCACAACCTGCAGGAGCACTCGATCGTGCTCGTCCGCGGCGGTCGTGTGAAGGACCTGCCCGGCGTGCGCTACAAGATCGTGCGCGGCGCGCTCGACACCCAGGGCGTCAAGAACCGCGGTCAGGCCCGCTCCCGTTACGGCGCCAAGAAGGAGAAGAAGTAATGCCTCGTAAGGGTCCCGCGCCGAAGCGCCCCCTCGTCGTCGATCCCGTCTACGGCTCCCCGCTGGTCACCCAGCTGATCAACAAGGTGCTGGTCGACGGCAAGAAGTCCACCGCCGAGCGCATCGTCTACGGTGCCCTCGAGGGCACCCGTCAGAAGACCGGCAACGATCCGGTGGCCACCCTGAAGAAGGCCATGGACAACATCAAGCCGGCCCTGGAGGTGCGCTCCCGCCGCGTCGGCGGTGCCACGTACCAGGTCCCGGTCGAGGTCAAGCCGGGCCGCTCCACCGCCCTGGCCCTCCGCTGGCTGGTCGGCTTCTCCAAGGCCCGCCGCGAGAAGACCATGACCGAGCGGCTGATGAATGAGATCCTCGATGCGTCGAACGGCCTCGGCGGCGCCGTGAAGCGCCGTGAGGACAGCCACAAGATGGCCGAGGCCAACAAGGCCTTCGCCCACTACCGCTGGTGACGTCGTCGGCCCGGGGCGGGGAGGTGTCCTCCGCGCTCCGGGCCCTCCGCCGCCGGGGAGTGATCCCCGCGGCCTTCTCCGTACCACTCTGACGAGCCCCCACCCCACCCGACACAAGGGAGACACCGTGGCACAGGACGTGCTGACCGACCTGAACAAGGTCCGCAACATCGGCATCATGGCGCACATCGATGCCGGCAAGACCACCACCACCGAGCGCATCCTCTTCTACACGGGTGTGAACCACAAGCTCGGCGAGACCCACGACGGTGCGTCGACCACCGACTGGATGGAGCAGGAGAAGGAGCGCGGCATCACCATCACCTCCGCCGCGGTGACCTGCTTCTGGAAGAACACCCAGATCAACATCATCGACACCCCCGGCCACGTGGACTTCACCGTCGAGGTGGAGCGCTCCCTGCGCGTGCTCGACGGCGCCGTCGCCGTGTTCGACGCCAAGGAGGGCGTGGAGCCGCAGTCCGAGACCGTGTGGCGCCAGGCCGACAAGTACGAAGTGCCGCGCATCTGCTTCGTCAACAAGATGGACAAGCTGGGTGCCGACTTCTACTTCACCGTGGACACCATCGTCTCCCGCCTCGGTGCCAAGCCGCTCGTGATGCAGCTGCCGATCGGCGCCGAGAACGACTTCGTCGGCGTGGTCGACCTGATCTCCATGAAGGCCTTCGTGTGGCCCGGCGACGCCAAGGGCGACGTGACCATGGGCGCCGAGTACGTGACCGAGGAGATCCCGGCCGACCTGCAGGAGAAGGCCGAGGAGTACCGCAACCAGCTGCTCGAGGCCGTCGCCGAGGCCGACGAGGAGCTCATGGAGAAGTACCTCGAGGGCGAGGAGCTCACCGAAGAGGAGATCGTCGCCGGTGTGCGCAAGCTCACCGTGAACGCCGAGGCCTACCCGGTGTTCTGCGGCTCCGCGTTCAAGAACCGCGGCGTGCAGCCGATGCTCGACGCCGTGGTCGCCTACCTGCCGAACCCGCTCGACGCCGGTGCCGTGAAGGGCCACGCCGTCAACGACGAGGACGAGGAGCTCACCCGCGAGCCGTCCAAGGAGGAGCCGTTCTCGGCCCTGGCCTTCAAGATCGCCTCGCACCCGTTCTTCGGCACCCTCACCTTCATCCGCGTGTACTCCGGCCGTCTGGCGACCGGTGCGCAGATCCTCAACGCCACCAAGGGCAAGAAGGAGCGCATCGGCAAGCTCTTCCAGATGCACGCCAACAAGGAGAACCCGGTGGAGGAGGTCGTCGCCGGCCACATCTACGCGGTGATCGGCCTGAAGGACACCACCACCGGCGACACCCTCTGCAACCCGGACCACCCGATCATCCTCGAGTCCATGTCGTTCCCGGAGCCGGTGATCGCCGTGGCCATCGAGCCGAAGTCGAAGGGCGACCAGGAGAAGCTCTCCGCCGCCATCCAGAAGCTCGTCGCCGAGGATCCGACCTTCCGCGTCAACCTCAACGAGGAGACCGGCCAGACCGAGATCGGCGGCATGGGCGAGCTGCACCTCGACGTGTTCGTGGACCGCATGAAGCGCGAGTTCAAGGTCGAGGCCAACGTGGGCAAGCCGCAGGTCGCGTACCGCGAGACCATCAAGCGCACCGTCGAGAAGGTCGACTACACCCACAAGAAGCAGACCGGCGGCTCCGGCCAGTTCGCGAAGGTCCAGCTCAAGTTCGAGCCCCTGGACACCGCCGACGGCGAGGTCTACGAGTTCGAGAACGCCGTGACCGGCGGCCGTGTGCCGCGCGAGTACATCCCGTCGGTGGACGCGGGCATCCAGGACGCCATGCAGTTCGGCGTGCTGGCCGGCTACCCGATGGTCGGCGTGAAGGCGACCCTCCTCGACGGCGCCTACCACGACGTCGACTCCTCGGAGATGGCGTTCAAGATCGCCGGCTCGCAGGCCTTCAAGGAGGGCGTGCGCAAGGCGAACCCGGTCCTCCTCGAGCCGCTGATGGCCGTTGAGGTCCGCACTCCGGAGGAGTTCATGGGCGACGTCATCGGCGACCTGAACTCCCGCCGTGGCCAGATCCAGTCCATGGAGGACGCCACCGGCGTGAAGGTCGTCAAGGCCCTCGTGCCGCTGTCGGAGATGTTCGGCTACATCGGCGATCTGCGCTCCCGCACCCAGGGTCGCGCGGTCTTCTCGATGACCTTCCACTCCTACTCCGAGGTCCCGAAGGCCGTCGCCGACGAGATCATCGAGAAGTCCCAGGGCGAGTGACCCCAGGTCACACGTCGGAAACCGACTTGCTCCCCGCGGCCGCACGCGCTGCGGCCGCGGGGAAGCACGGGAGCCGCACCACCCCGGCGGCGCGGCTCCCGCACAGGACGGGTCAGGTCCGGTCCGCTTCAGGCGGCACTGCTGGCCTGGAACCGGACTGGTCCTCACATCCGCCGGGATTTTCCCAACACCACATCGACGCGTAGACTCGGGAGAGTTGTCAGCACGCCCTGCGACGCTGCATGAAATCTTCAAGTCTTCGCGATGATGAACACGTTCTAGGAGGAACTGTGGCAAAGGCAAAGTTCGAGCGCACGAAGCCGCACGTCAACATCGGCACCATCGGCCACGTCGACCACGGCAAGACCACCCTGACCGCGGCGATCTCGAAGGTTCTGTACGACCAGTACCCGGACCTGAACGAGGCCCGTGACTTCGCCACCATCGACTCCGCTCCGGAGGAGCGCCAGCGCGGCATCACCATCAACATCTCCCACGTGGAGTACCAGACCGAGAAGCGTCACTACGCCCACGTGGACGCCCCGGGCCACGCCGACTACATCAAGAACATGATCACCGGCGCTGCCCAGATGGACGGTGCCATCCTCGTGGTCGCCGCCACCGACGGCCCGATGGCCCAGACCCGTGAGCACGTCCTCCTGGCCCGCCAGGTCGGTGTGCCGGCTCTGCTCGTGGCCCTGAACAAGTCCGACATGGTCGAGGACGAGGAGCTCCTCGAGCTCGTCGAGATGGAGGTCCGCGAGCTGCTGTCCTCCCAGGAGTTCGACGGCGACGAGGCTCCGGTCGTGCGCGTCTCCGCTCTCAAGGCCCTCGAGGGCGACGAGAAGTGGGTCAAGTCCGTGCAGGACCTGATGGCCGCCGTCGACGAGTACATCCCGGATCCGGTCCGCGACCGCGACAAGCCGTTCCTGATGCCGATCGAGGACGTCTTCACCATCACCGGCCGCGGCACCGTGGTGACCGGCCGTGCCGAGCGCGGCACCCTCGCCATCAACTCCGAGGTCGAGATCGTGGGCATCCGCGACCTGCAGAAGACCACCGTCACCGGCATCGAGATGTTCCACAAGCAGCTCGACGAGGCCTGGGCCGGCGAGAACTGCGGTCTGCTGCTGCGCGGCCTGAAGCGTGACGACGTCGAGCGCGGCCAGGTCGTCGTGGCCCCGGGCTCGATCACCCCGCACACCAACTTCGAGGCCAACGTCTACATCCTGTCCAAGGATGAGGGCGGCCGCCACAACCCGTTCTACTCGAACTACCGCCCGCAGTTCTACTTCCGCACCACCGATGTCACCGGCGTCATCACCCTGCCGGAGGGCACCGAGATGGTCATGCCGGGCGACACCACCGAGATGTCGGTCGAGCTCATCCAGCCGATCGCCATGGAGGAGGGCCTCGGCTTCGCCATCCGTGAGGGTGGCCGCACCGTGGGCTCCGGCCGCGTGACCAAGATCACCAAGTGATCGTCTGATCGCAGCCGGTCGGCTCCCTGAGCCGATCACAGCGACGACGGCCCCTCGCCTCTTCGGAGGCGGGGGGCCTTCTCGTGTGCTCGGGGCGGCGACGGGCACCGGTACGCTGGTGGGCATGGAACTCCTCATCACCCTGCTGGTCCTCGCGGCGGTCGTGGCCGTCGGCCTCGGCCTCTACCGACACTTCAAGCCGGAGATCGAGCGCGCCCGGCGCATCCGTCGTGCGAACCGCGGAGGGGAGATCGAGCGGTGACCGCCGCCGCTCCACGTCGACTGTTCGGGATCACCGCCGCGGCGGAGATGGTCACCTGGGCGCTGCTGATCCTGGCGATGGCCCTCAAGTACACCGGCGTCACCGAGGCGCTCATGCCTGTGGGCGGCGGTGTCCACGGCTTCGTCTTCCTCTGCTATGTGGTGGTGGTGGTCGCCGTCTGGATCGATTCGCGCTGGTCTGCCGGGCGAGGACTGGTGGCGCTGGGATCGGCGGTCATTCCCTTCATGACCGTGCCTTTCGAACGCGCGATGGGACGGCGGGGCGAGCCGGCGGACCGCTGGCGTGTGCTCGACGAGCCCGGGCGGGACTCCGCTGCGGACCGGCTGCTGCGCGCGGTGCTCGCCAGGCCGGTCGTGAGCGTGCTGATCGCCCTCGTCGTGGTGGCGGTGGTGTTCGTGGCGCTGCTGATGGCGGGCCCGCCCACCGAATGGGGGAACTGACTGCCCGCACCGGCGTTCTGGGCCGGCGCGTCCAGGATCACAGGACGGCACCGATGCGCCGGTTGGCGGACGGTGCCGTTCTCTGTCATACTGGATAAGTTGCTCAAGCGCTCCAGGCGCCGCCGCCCATGTGTCTCGTGGCCGGCTGCGGAGCCCAGATGCACAATCCCTCCAGTCCGACGCCGGCGCGTCTGCTCTCCCGGAGAGAGCGACACGCCCGACCGCGTGGACCGGAGCCCGACGAGGGCGAGGAACCCGGCTCAGCCGGATTCACCCCGGACGGGTCGAGGACAAGATGCAGGACGGACGTGTCCTGCGCACAGGGACAGGAACAGCTACTCGACGAGAGAGGCGTGACGCCATGGCGGGACAGAAGATCCGCATCCGGCTGAAGTCGTACGACCACGAGGTCATCGACGTCTCGGCCCGCAAGATCGTTGACACGGTCACGCGCGCAGGCGCAACGGTGGTCGGCCCCGTGCCGCTGCCGACGGAGAAGAACGTGTACTGCGTTATCCGTTCTCCGCACAAGTACAAGGACAGCCGTGAGCACTTCGAGATGCGCACCCACAAGCGGCTGATCGACATCATCGACCCGACTCCGAAGGCCGTCGACTCGCTCATGCGACTGGACCTGCCCGCGGACGTCAACATCGAGATCAAGCTCTGAGAGGGAGGTGCTGAGAGACTATGACCAACACCCGTAACGTCAAGGGCCTGCTGGGCACGAAGCTCGGCATGACCCAGGTCTGGGACGAGAACGGCAAGCTCATCCCCGTCACCGTGGTCCAGTCCGAGTCCAACGTGGTCACCCAGCTGCGCAACGAGGAGACCGACGGCTACACCGCCGTCCAGATCGCCTACGGCCAGATCGACCCCCGCCGCGTGACCAAGCCGCTGGCCGGTCACTTCGAGAAGGCAGGCGTGACTCCGCGCCGCCACCTGGTGGAGCTGCGCACCGCCGACGCCGCCGAGTACGAGCTCGGCCAGGACCTGTCCGTCGAGGTCTTCGAGGCCGGCCAGAAGGTGGACGTCGTGGGCACCACCAAGGGCAAGGGCTTCGCCGGCGCCATGAAGCGCCACGGCTTCGCCGGTGTGGGCGCCTCCCACGGTCAGCACAAGAACCACCGCAAGCCGGGCTCCGTCGGCGGCGCCGCCACCCCGGGCCGTGTCTTCAAGGGCATGCGCATGCCGGGCCGCCTGGGCGCTGTCCGCCAGACCACCCACAACCTCACGCTCCACGGCATCGACGTGGACAACAACCTGCTGCTGATCAAGGGCGCTGTCCCCGGCCCCAAGGGCCAGGTCGTGCTCGTGCGCAGCGCCGCGAAGGGAGCCTGAGACCCATGGCCAACTCTGTGAAGACCGTCAAGGTCGACCTGCCCGCCGAGATCTTCGACGTGCAGGCGAACGTCCCGCTGATGCACCAGGTCGTCGTGGCCCAGCTCGCCGCCGCCCGCCAGGGCACCCACAAGGCGAAGGACCGCGGTGAGGTGTCGGGCGCCGGTCGCAAGCCGTTCAAGCAGAAGGGCACCGGCCGTGCACGCCAGGGCTCCATCCGCGCTCCGCACATGACCGGCGGTGGCATCGTCCACGGCCCGACCCCGCGTGACTACTCGCAGCGGACCCCGAAGAAGATGAAGGCCGCCGCTCTGCGCGGCGCCCTGTCCGACCGGGCCCGCCACGGTCGCATCCATGTGATCGAGGCCCTCGTCACCGGCGAGACCCCGTCCACCAAGGCGGCGAAGGCCGGCCTGGAGTCGCTGAACACCGGCCGCAAGAACATGCTGGTCGTCATCGACCGCGCCGACGACGTCGCCGCCCTGTCCGTCCGCAACCTGCCCGCCGTGCACACCCTGTACGCCGACCAGCTGAACACCTACGACGTGCTCGTCTCCGACGACGTCGTGTTCACGCAGGCCGCCTACGAGGCGTTCGTGGCGCGCGCCACCGGTGCCAAGAAGGAGGATGCCCAGTGAGCGGCTCCATCAACAAGGATCCCCGCGACGTGATCATCGCTCCCGTCGTGTCGGAGAAGAGCTACGGTCTGATCGACGAGGGCAAGTACACCTTCCTCGTGGACCCGCGCTCCAACAAGACCGAGATCAAGCAGGCCGTCGAGCGCATCTTCGACGTGTCCGTCGCCTCGGTGAACACCCTGAACCGTCCGGGCAAGCGCCGTCGGACCCGCTTCGGCTGGGGCCAGCGCAAGTCCACCAAGCGTGCCATCGTCACGCTGAAGGACGGAACGATCGACATCTTCGGAGGTCCGCTCGCCTCCTGAGGCGTTGCGGAGACCACTTAATCGAGGAACAGGTACATGGCTATCCGTAAGTACAAGCCGACCACCCCGGGCCAGCGTGGCTCGTCGGTGGCCGACTTCGCAGAGATCACCCGGTCCACGCCGGAGAAGTCCCTTCTCCGTCCGCTGCATAAGACCGGTGGACGCAACAACACCGGCCGCATCACCACCCGTCACAAGGGCGGTGGCCACAAGCGGCAGTACCGTCTGATCGACTTCCGTCGTCACGACAAGGACGGTGTGCCGGCGAAGGTCGCTCACATCGAGTACGACCCGAACCGCACCGCGCGCATCGCGCTGCTGCACTACGCCGACGGCACCAAGCGCTACATCCTGGCCCCGGCCAACCTGCGTCAGGGCGCCGTGGTCGAGGCCGGCCCGAACGCCGACATCAAGGCGGGCAACAACCTCCCGCTGCGCAACATCCCGCTGGGCACCATGATCCACGCCGTGGAGCTGCGTCCGGGCGGCGGCGCGAAGCTGGCCCGCTCGGCCGGCGCCGCGATCCAGCTGGTCGCCCGTGAGGGCAAGTACGCCCAGCTGCGCCTGCCCTCCGGTGAGATCCGCAACGTCGACGTGCGCTGCCGCGCCACCGTCGGCGAGGTGGGCAACGCCGAGCAGTCCAACATCAACTGGGGCAAGGCCGGCCGCATGCGCTGGAAGGGCGTTCGCCCGACCGTCCGCGGTGTCGTGATGAACCCGGTCGACCACCCGCACGGCGGTGGCGAGGGCAAGACCTCCGGCGGCCGTCACCCGGTCAACCCGAACGGCAAGCCCGAGGGCCGCACCCGCCGTCCCAACAAGGAAAGCGACAAGTACATCGTGCGTCGTCGCCGTTCCGGCAAGAACAAGCGATAAGGGAGCTGAGAAGACATGCCTCGCAGCCTGAAGAAGGGCCCCTTCGTCGATCAGCACCTCTACCTGAAGGTTCTGGCGGAGAACGAGAAGGGCACCAAGAACGTCATCAAGACCTGGTCTCGCCGGTCGATGATCATCCCGGACATGCTCGGCCACACCATCGCGGTGCACGACGGCCGCAAGCACATCCCGGTGTTCGTCACCGAGTCCATGGTGGGTCACAAGCTCGGAGAGTTCGCCCCCACGCGGACGTTCCGCGGTCACGTGAAGGACGACAAGAAGGGCAAGCGCCGCTGAGCCTGACGGTTCGTGGAGCTTGACCTTCGAGAGATTCGAAAGAGAGAAGCAATGGAAGCCAAGGCAATGGCGCGCCACCTGCGCGTGACGCCGATGAAGGCCCGGCGCGTCGTCGACCTGGTCCGTGGCAAGGACACCGTGGAGGCCCTGGCCATCCTGAAGTTCGCCCGTCAGGGCGCTTCGGAGCCGGTCTACAAGATCGTCGCCTCCGCCGTGGCCAACGCCCGCGTGAAGGCCGACCGTGAGGGCCTCGCGTTCGACGAGGACTCGCTGTACATCAGCGAGGCCTACGTGGACGAGGGCCCGACCATGAAGCGGTTCCAGCCGCGTGCCCAGGGCCGCGCCTACCGCATCGACAAGCGCACCAGCCACGTGACCGTGGTGGTCGCCACCAAGGACGAGAAGGGTGGGAACTGAGTAAATGGGCAACAAGATCAACCCGAACGGTTTCCGTCTCGGCGTCACCACCGACCACGTCTCGCACTGGTTCGCTGACTCCCACAAGGACGGTCAGCGCTACAGGGACTTCCTCAAGGAGGACGTCAAGATCCGCGAGCTGATGACCAACGGCATGGAGCGCGCCGGCATCTCCAAGGTGGAGATCGAGCGCACGCGTGACCGCGTGCGGGTGGACATCCACACCGCTCGTCCGGGCATCGTGATCGGTCGTCGCGGCGCTGAGGCCGACCGCATCCGCGGGGAGCTCGAGAAGCTCACCGGCAAGCAGATCCAGCTGAACATCCTCGAGGTCAAGAACCCCGAGACCGATGCCCAGCTGGTCGCCCAGGGCGTGGCGGAGCAGCTGTCTTCCCGCGTGGCCTTCCGCCGCGCGATGAAGAAGGCCATCCAGTCGGCCATGCGTGCCGGCGCCAAGGGCATCAAGATCCAGTGCTCCGGCCGCCTCGGCGGCGCCGAGATGAGCCGTTCCGAGTTCTACCGCGAGGGCCGCGTGCCGCTGCACACCCTCCGCGCGAACGTGGACTACGGCAAGTTCGAGGCCCGGACCACCTTCGGTCGCATCGGCGTGAAGGTCTGGATCTACAAGGGCGATCTCACCGCGAAGGAGCTGGCCGCCAAGGAGGCCGCTCAGCCGTCCGGCCGTGGCCGCGGCGACCGTCGCGGTGGCGAGCGTCGCCGTCGCAACGATCGTGCTGAGCGTGCTCCGCGCCGCGAGAACACCGCGCCGGCCGCCGCTCCCGCTGAAGGAGGAAACGCCTGATGCTGATTCCCCGTCGCGTCAAGCACCGCAAGCAGCACCACCCCAAGCGCACCGGCACCGCCAAGGGCGGCACCGCCGTGACCTTCGGTGAGTGGGGCATCCAGGCGCTCACGCCGGCCTATGTGACGAACCGTCAGATCGAGGCCGCGCGTATCGCCATGACCCGTTACATCAAGCGTGGCGGCAAGGTGTGGATCAACATCTACCCGGACCGTCCGCTGACCAAGAAGCCCGCCGAGACCCGTATGGGCTCCGGCAAGGGCTCGCCCGAGTGGTGGGTGGCCAACGTGAAGCCGGGCCGCGTGCTGTTCGAGCTGTCCGGTGTGTCCGAGGACGTCGCCCGTGAGGCGCTGCGCCTCGCGATCCACAAGCTGCCGCTGAAGGCCCGAATCATCCGTCGAGAGGGTGGTGAGTGATCCCATGGCCATCGGAACCAAGGATCTGAACGTCGAGTCCCTGGACGGCATGGACAACGGCCGTCTCCAGGAGGCCCTGAAGTCCTCCAAGGAGGAGCTGTTCAACCTGCGCTTCCAGGCCGCCACCGGTCAGCTGGACAACTCCAGCCGACTGAAGGCCGTCAAGCGTGACATCGCCCGCATCTACACCATCCTGCGTGAGCGCGAGCTCGGCATCCGCGAGGACGTCGTCGCGCCGGGCAAGGCTGACGAGAAGAACGAGGAGGCTGCCAAGTGAGCGAGCAGACCGCCGCCGCCTCCGAGGAGCGCGGCTACCGCAAGTCCGTCCGCGGCATCGTCGTCTCGGACAAGATGGACAAGACCATCGTGGTCGAGGTCGAGGACCGCAAGAAGCACGCGCTGTACGGCAAGGTCATGCGCACCACCAAGCGTGTGAAGGCGCACGATGAGGAGAACGCCGCCGGTGTCGGCGACCGCGTTCGCCTCGCCGAGACCCGACCGCTGTCGGCGTCGAAGCATTTCCGTCTCGCGGAGATCGTCGAGCGCGCCAAGTGACGCGTTCGGCGTGAGCCGAATGACAGGCGAAGGCCCGTCCGCTGCCGTTGGCAGGGGCGGGCCTTTGCTGTAGACTTCCATGTTCGTGCGCCCTTTGTTGGCAGGACCATCCATCCTGCGTGCCGAGGGAGTCGCACGCCGATCCCGGAACCGCCTCGGCCTTGCCCTGCGTTCCGCAGCCTGCCCCGAACCGCGCCGCTGTCTGAAGATGCGGTGGGGGAGAGGTGTGGGCCCGAACGCGAGAGGGGCAGGGGTAAGCACGCCGGGATCACCGCTTGACCGTTCCGCAAGGCTCACCCACCGGGGGTGAGAACCGGCGCGACGCTAGGAGAGATAAGTGATTCAGCAGGAGTCGCGGCTGAAGGTCGCCGACAACACCGGTGCGAAGGAGATCCTGACCATCCGTGTTCTCGGTGGCTCGGGACGCCGCTACGCAGGCATCGGCGACACCATTGTCGCCACCGTGAAGGACGCCATCCCCGGCGGCAACGTCAAGAAGGGCGATGTCGTCAAGGCTGTGGTCGTGCGGGCTCGCAAGCAGTCTCGCCGTCCGGACGGCTCGTACATCCGCTTCGACGAGAACGCGGCCGTCATCCTCAAGAACGAGAACGAGCCGCGCGGCACTCGTATCTTCGGCCCCGTGGGCCGTGAGCTGCGCGACAAGCGCTTCATGAAGATCGTGTCGCTCGCTCCGGAGGTGATCTGACCCATGGCGAAGATCAAGAAGGATGACCTGGTCCAGGTCATCGCCGGCAAGGACAAGGGCATGCAGGGCAAGGTCCTGCGCGTGTTCCCGTCCACCGACCGCGTGCTGGTCGAGGGCGTCAACCGCGTGACCAAGCACCTGCGTGCCGGCCAGAACAACAACGGCTCCACCGAGGGCGGCCTGCAGGTCGTCGAGGCCCCGATCCACATCTCGAACGTGGCCGTGGTGGACCCGGAGACCAAGAAGCCGACCCGCGTGGGCTACCGCTTCGAGACCGTCGAGAAGGACGGCGTGAGCACGACCGTGAAGGTCCGCTTCGCCAAGGCCTCGGGGAAGGAGCTGTGATGACCGAGGTTCAGCAGACCACCAAGGTCACCCCGCGTCTGAAGACCAAGTACCGCGATCAGATCCGCGCCGCCCTGCAGGAGGAGTTCTCCTACGGCAACGTCATGCAGGTGCCGGGCGTCGTCAAGGTCGTCGTCAACATGGGTGTCGGTGAGGCCGCCAAGGACTCGAAGATCATCGACGGCGCCGTGGCCGACCTGACCCTGATCACCGGTCAGAAGCCGATGATCACCAAGGCCCGCAAGTCCATCGCGCAGTTCAAGCTGCGTGAGGGCATGCCGATCGGCACGCACGCCACTCTCCGTGGCGACCGCATGTGGGAGTTCCTGGACCGCCTCGTCACCTTCGCGCTCCCGCGCATCCGTGACTTCCGGGGCCTGTCCGACCGCCAGTTCGACGGCAACGGCAACTACACCTTCGGCCTGTCCGAGCAGACCGTGTTCCACGAGATCGATCAGGACAAGATCGACCGCGTGCGCGGCATGGACATCACCGTGGTGACCTCTGCCAAGACCGACGACGAGGGCCGCGCGCTGCTGAAGGCGCTGGGCTTCCCGTTCAAGACCGAAAAGTAAGACCTCTACGCCACAGGTCCCGTGCCGGTGAACCGGAGCGGGAAACCGCGGCGAGAAAGGGCGTGAAGCCCACATGACCATGACCGATCCCGTCGCAGACATGCTGACGCGTCTGCGCAATGCGAACTCGGCCTACCACGACACCGTGTCCATGCCGTCGTCCAAGCTGAAGACCCGCGTGGCCGACATCCTCAAGGCCGAGGGCTACATCGCCGACTGGCGCGAGGAGGAGGCCGAGGTCGGCAAGAAGCTGATCATCGACCTGAAGTTCGGACCGCAGCGCGAGCGTGCCATCGCCGGCCTGCGCCGCATCTCCAAGCCGGGTCTGCGCGTGTACGCGAAGTCCACCAACCTCCCGCACGTGCTGGGTGGTCTGGGCATCGCCATCCTGTCCACCTCCTCCGGTCTGCTGACCGACCGGCAGGCCGCCAAGAAGGGCGTCGGCGGCGAAGTCGTCGCCTACGTCTGGTGACGGACGAGACCGAAGAAAGGCTGTATTGACATGTCGCGAATCGGACGTCTGCCGATCACCGTTCCCAGCGGCGTCGATGTGACCATCGACGGCGCCCGCGTCACCGTGAAGGGCCCGAAGGGCCAGCTGGAGCACACCCTGCCCTCCCCGATCACGGCCACCCTCGAGGACGGACAGGTCACCGTGGCCCGTCCGGACGACGAGCGTGAGTCCCGTTCCCTGCACGGCCTCTGCCGCACCCTGATCAACAACATGATCCTGGGCGTGACGGAGGGCTTCTCCAAGCAGCTCGAGGTCATCGGCACCGGCTACCGCGTGCTGGCCAAGGGCCAGGACCTGGAGTTCGCCCTGGGCTACTCCCACCCGGTTCCGGTGAAGTGCCCGGAGGGCATCTCCTTCGCCGTCGAGGGCAACAAGGTCACCGTCTCCGGTATCGACAAGCAGAAGGTCGGCGAGACCGCCGCCAACATCCGCAAGCTGCGCCGCCCGGACCCGTACAAGGGCAAGGGCGTCCGCTACGCGGGCGAGCAGATCCGCCGCAAGGCCGGAAAGGCAGGTAAGTGATGTCTACTCTGAAGGTGAAGGGCAAGGGCAAGTTCAACGCCCGTACCCGCCGCCACCTCCGTGTCCGCAAGCGGATCTCCGGCACCACCGCCCGTCCGCGCCTGGTCGTGAACCGCTCTGCACGCCACATGTTCGTGCAGGTCGTCGACGACACCCAGAGCCGCACTCTGGCCTCGGCCTCCACCATGGAGGCGGACCTGCGTGCATTCGAGGGCGACAAGACCGCCAAGGCCAAGCGCGTGGGCGAGCTCGTCGCCGAGCGTGCGAAGGCTGCGGGGATCGAGACCGTCGTGTTCGACCGCGGTGGCAACAAGTACCACGGCCGTGTGGCCGCCGTCGCCGACGGTGCCCGAGAGGGTGGGCTGCAGCTGTGACCGAGACCAACAACCAGAAGGACACCCAGGTGACCGAGAACACCGAGACCGCTGTCGCCGAGACCGCTGCCGGCTCGGCCAGCCAGTCCACCGAGCGTTCCGGCGGTCGTGGTGGTCGTGACAACGGCCGCGGCGGCCGTGACGATCGCCGCGGCGGCCGTCGCGACGACCGCAACCGTCGTGGCGCCCAGGACGAGGACAAGGACGCGTTCCTCGAGCGCGTCGTCGCCATCAACCGCGTGGCGAAGGTCGTCAAGGGCGGCCGTCGCTTCAGCTTCACCGCCCTGGTCGTCGTCGGCGACGGCAACGGCATGGTCGGTGTGGGCTACGGCAAGGCGAAGGAGGTCCCCGCCGCGATCCAGAAGGGCGTGGAGGAGGCCAAGAAGTCGTTCTTCCGTGTCCCGCGCGTCGGCTCCACCATCCCGCACCTCGTGCAGGGTGAGGACGCCGCCGGCGTCGTGCTGCTCCGTCCGGCCTCCCCGGGTACCGGCGTGATCGCCGGCGGCCCGGTGCGCGCCGTGCTGGAGTGCGCCGGCATCCATGACGTGCTGTCCAAGTCCATGGGCTCCGTGAACGTCATCAACATCGTTCGCGGCACCGTGGACGCCCTCAAGAAGCTCGAGGAGCCCCAGGCCGTGGCCGCCCGCCGCGGCAAGGCCCTGGACGAGATCGCCCCCCACGCCATGCTGCGCACCATGGAGGCCGACCGCGCCCAGAAGAGCACCGAGAAGGCAGGTGCCTGAGCCATGTTTGAGCCCACTCGTAAGAACATCCAGCCCTCGGACGCCACCCTGGTCATCACCCAGACCCGCGGCGTCTCGGGCGTGAAGCAGAACCAGCGCGACACCCTGCGCTCGCTGGGCCTGAAGCGGATCGGCCACCAGGTCACCCGCAAGGCCGACGCGGCGACCGTCGGCATGGTGAACACCGTGCCGCACCTGGTGTCCGTGGAGGAGGTCAGCAATGGCTGAGAACGACGCCATCCGGATCCACGACCTGCGTCCGGCCCCGGGCGCCAAGACCGCGAAGACCCGCGTGGGCCGCGGTGAGGCCTCCAAGGGCAAGACCGCCGGCCGTGGCACCAAGGGCACCAAGGCCCGTTACCAGGTGCGTCCGGGCTTCGAGGGCGGCCAGCTTCCGCTGCAGATGCGTCTGCCGAAGCTGCGCGGCTTCAAGAACCCGTTCCGCACCGAGTACCAGGTCGTGAACCTGGACAAGCTGAACACCGCCTTCCCGGAGGGCGGCGAGGTCTCGGTCGAGGCCCTCGTCGAGAAGGGTCTGGTCCGCAAGAACCAGCCCGTCAAGGTGCTCGGCTCCGGTGAGATCTCCGTCGCCGTGCAGGTGAAGGCCCACGCCTTCTCCGCCTCGGCCGTGGAGAAGATCGCTGCCGCGGGCGGGTCCACCGAGACCCTCTGACCCCCGCGGTCGCACAGAGGCCCCCGATCCCCAGGTCCGCCTGGGGGCCGGGGGCCTCTTGCATCGCCGTGTAGACTGCCCTGGTGGTCCGCGTGGGCGGTGCCACAGCCCGTCGCGTCGAGAGGCGGGGACCACCACACCGACCGCACACAGGAGGACGCGTGTTCAAGGCCATCGGCCGGATCTTCCGGACGCCAGACCTGCAGCGCAAGATCTGGTTCACGCTCGGCATCATCGCCATCTACCGACTGGGTGCCTTCATCCCGTCGCCGGGTGTGGACTACGGCAACGTGCAGATGTGTCTGGCAGCGGGCAACGCCTCCGGTGGCCTGTACTCGTTCGTGAACATGTTCTCCGGCGGCGCGCTGCTGCAGGTCTCCATCTTCGCGCTGGGCATCATGCCCTACATCACCGCGTCGATCATCGTGCAGCTGCTGCGCGTGGTGATCCCGCGCTTCGAGCAGCTCCACCAGGAAGGCCCGCAGGGCCAGGCGAAGCTGACCCAGTACACGCGCTACCTGACCCTGGCGCTGGCCCTGTTGCAGTCGACCACCATGGCGTCGCTGGCCCGCACCGGCGCGCTGCTGAGCTGCCAGCTGCCGCTGCTCGTGGACGACTCCATCGTCACGGTCCTCATGGTCGTGCTGGTCCTCACCACGGGCACCGTCCTGGTGATGTGGATGGGCGAGCAGATCACGGAGCGCGGCGTCGGCAACGGCATGTCCCTGCTGATCTTCGCCTCCATCGCCGCCGGCTTCCCGTCCGGCATCGGCCAGGTGTGGCAGACCCAGGGCGTCCGCACGTTCCTGATCGTCATGGTCATCGGTCTGCTGACCATGCTCGCGGTCGTCTTCGTGGAGGAGTCCCAGCGTCGCGTCCCGGTCCAGTACGCCAAGCGGCAGATCGGCTCCCGCACCCTCTCCGGCCACTCGACGTTCATCCCGATCAAGGTGAACATGGCCGGAGTGATCCCCGTGATCTTCGCGTCCTCCGTGCTGACGCTCCCAGGCATCCTGGTCCAGTTCAACACCCCGCAGGACGGCTCGAACCCGCCGGCCTGGGTCACGTTCCTGGCCGAGTACTTCACCGGTGGCGACCACCCGGTCTACATGGCCCTGTACCTGCTGATGATCGTGGGCTTCACGTACTTCTACGTGTCCATCACCTTCAACCCGAAGGAGATCTCGGACAACATGAAGCGCTATGGCGGCTTCATCCCGGGCGTCCGTGCGGGCCGCCCCACGGAGCGGTACCTTGAGTACGTGATCAGCCGCATCACCTTCCCGGGAGCCCTGTACCTGGGCGTGGTCGCGATGATCCCGCTGATCGCCTTCGTGCTGATCAACGCCAACCAGAACTTCCCGTTCGGCGGCACCTCGATCCTGATCATGGTGGGCGTCGGCCTGCAGACCGTGAAGCAGATCAACGCCCAGATGGAGCAGCGTCACTACGAGGGCCTGCTGCGCTGAACCGGACCCACGACCCCCTCCACCGATCCCGACAGTGAGGAACAAGAAATGACTCGCATGCTGATCATGGGCCCTCCCGGCTCCGGCAAGGGCACCCAGGCCGCCCGGATTGCCGACAAGCTGGGGATCGTGGCGATCTCCACGGGTGACATCTTCCGCCACAACGTGAAGGAGATGACCCCGCTCGGCGTGGAGGCCAAGCGGTACATCGACAACGGCGACTTCGTCCCGGACGAGGTGACCAACCGCATGGTCGCCGACCGCATCGCGCAGCCGGACGCGTCCTCCGGCTTCCTGCTGGACGGCTACCCGCGCACCGCCGGGCAGGTGGAGGCGCTGGACTCCATGCTCAAGGACTCGGGCCACGCCCTCTCCGTCGTGGTCGAGCTGACCGTCCCGGACGAGGAGCTCGTCGCTCGCCTGCTCAAGCGCGCTGAGATCGAGGGCCGCGCCGACGACACCGAGGACGTCATCACCCACCGTCTCGACCTGTACCACCAGGAGACCGCGGCGGTCATCGAGAGCTACCAGGACCGCGGCATCGTCACCCGCGTGGACGGCACCGGCCAGGTGGACGACGTCACCGAGCGCCTGCTGCAGGCCGTCTACTCCGTGCGTGCGGCCACCGGCACCCTGCCGGTGGTGGACCAGGGCTCCGAGGAGGCCTGATCGGGTGTTCGCCCGTCGTTCCCTCGAGCTGAAGACCACCTCCGAGCTGCAGACCATGCAGCGCGCGGGGGTGGTCCTCTCGCGCGCCCTCGACGCCGCCGTCGGCGCGGCGGCCCCCGGGGTGACCACCGCAGAGCTGGACCAGGTGTTCCGTGCCGTGCTGGACGAGCACGGCGCCACGTCCAACTTCCTCGGCTACCACGGGTTCCCGGCGACGATCTGCACGTCGGTGAACGAGGAGGTCGTCCACGGGATCCCGGGCGAGCGCGTGCTGCAGTCCGGCGACGTGGTGAAGATCGACGGCGGCGCGATCGTGGACGGCTGGCACGCCGACTCCGCGCGCACGGTGATCCTCGGCTCCTCGGAGGCCGGCACGGCGGATCCGGAGGACGAGCGGCTGTCCGAGATCACCCGTGAGGCCCTGTGGGTGGGCATCGCCGCCCTGGCGACGGCGAGCAACGTGGGCGAGGTCGGCGACGCGATCGACGACTTCGTCACCCGGCAGCCGGGGCCCCCGCTGGGCATCCTCGAGGACTACGTCGGCCACGGCATCGGCTCGAAGATGCACATGCCGCCGGACGTCTTCAACTACCGCACCGGGCACCGCGGCCCCAAGGTGCAGCCGGGCATGGCCTTGGCGATCGAGCCGATGCTCGTGCGCGGCGGCATCGAGACCGTCACTCTGGAGGACGACTGGACGGTCGTCACCACGGACGGCGGGCGGGCCAGCCAGTGGGAGCACAGCGTCTGCCGGCATCGCGGGGGAGTGTGGGTGCTCACCGCGCCGGACGGTGGTGCCTCCGAGCTCGCGCGCTTCGGCGTCACCCCGGTGCCGCCGGGGGAGTGATCCCGGCGCCCGCGGCCGGCGCTCGGCCTGCGGGGAGGTCCTGATCCAGACCCCGACGACGGCCCCGCGCCTTCGGCCGGCGAGCGACCGTCGTCACCGGTTCACCGGGGAGCGCACGAGGCGACCTGCGCATTGCTCCGCGACGCCGTCGGCGGTTGGAATCAATCCGGAGATGGGGTAAGCTGGGGCGCTGACTGTGCCTCTGCCTGTCCAGGTGGAGGTGGGTCGAACCCATTCCTGTCCCATCGCGCGAGGGCCTGTGCCCTGGCGAGGCGGGGCCCAACGATTGTGGAGGACATGGCTAAGAAGGAAGGTGTCATCGAGGTCGAGGGCACGGTGACCGAGGCATTGCCGAATGCAATGTTCCGGGTCCGCCTGCAGAACGAGCACATCGTGCTCGCGACGATCTCCGGCAAGATGCGTCAGCACTACATCCGCATCCTCCCCGAGGACCGGGTCGTGGTCGAGCTTAGCCCGTACGACCTCAACCGGGGTCGCATCGTGTACCGCTACAAGTAAACCGTCCGACAAGCGAGCGCAAGAGGAGGAACCGTGAAGGTTCAGCCGAGCGTGAAGCGGATTTGCGACAACTGCCAGGTCGTGCGCCGTAAGGGCCGCGTGCTGGTGATCTGCTCGAACCCGCGCCACAAGCAGCGCCAGGGCTGAGCGTCCGCCCCGGTCCGGGGCGGCGCCGCCTGAGTGCACATCACCCATATTCACATCGGCCATCAGGGCCGAGACATCAGGACAGCGTCCACCGCCTGCGGGCGGGGCACGGACGCAACCTCCGGTCGCAGGGGCCGGAGACCGCTCGCGGCGGGGCCGCCGGCACGGACCCACACCGGAACACTTCCCCGGTGCCGTGCACCGGGCCGCGCAGGCCGCCAGGCCACGTGGGCGGGACGTCACTGGTGCAGACCCCTGCTGCAGAAGGAACAGGAGGGCGGCCATATGGCTCGTCTTGCAGGCGTTGACATCCCGCGCGAGAAGCGCGTGATCATCGCACTCACGTACATCTACGGTGTGGGCAGGACCCGCGCCGAGGAGACCCTGGCGGCAACGGGCGTCGACCCGAACATCCGCGTGAAGGACCTCTCGGACGAGCAGCTGGTGAAGCTGCGCGACCACATCGAGGGCACCTACAAGGTCGAGGGCGACCTCCGCCGCGAGGTCGCCGCCGACATCCGCCGCAAGGTCGAGATCGGCTCCTACGAGGGCCTGCGTCACCGTCGCGGCCTGCCCGTGCGCGGCCAGCGCACCAAGACCAACGCCCGTACCCGCAAGGGTCCGAAGAAGACGGTCGCCGGCAAGAAGAAGTGATCCCCGGCGCCACGGTCCCCGCCGCACAGGACGGGCCGAGGCGCTGCAGGTAGATCCACCCCAGCTTTCCCGTAGGAGATATCCATGCCCCCGAAGACTCGCGCAGCGGTTCGCAAGCCGCGTCGCAAGGCAAACAAGAACATCACTGTGGGCCAGGCCCACATCAAGAGCACGTTCAACAACACCATCGTGTCCATCACCGACACCACCGGCGCCGTGATCGCCTGGGCCTCCTCCGGCGAGGTCGGCTTCAAGGGCTCCCGCAAGTCCACCCCCTACGCCGCGCAGATGGCCGCCGAGCAGGCCGCCAAGCGTGCGCAGGAGCACGGCATGCGCAAGGTCGATGTGTTCGTGAAGGGACCGGGCTCCGGTCGTGAGACCGCGATCCGCTCCCTGCAGGCCGCAGGCCTCGAGGTGGGCTCCATCCAGGACGTCACCCCGATGGCGCACAACGGCGCCCGCCCGGCCAAGCGCCGTCGCGTCTGACACCTGTCGAGTCCCCGTGGCCCTCGCCTGAGGGGCGCGGGGACAGGTCCTCGGACCTGCCCACCCATAGAACTCGTTTCCACCCCCTGCGTGCGTCATATGGCGGACGCCCGCCGAAAGGAAATGTCCGTGCTCATTGCACAGCGCCCCACGCTGACCGAAGAGGTTGTCTCCGATCGTCGTTCCCGGTTCGTCATCGAGCCGCTGGAGCCCGGCTTCGGCTACACCCTCGGCAACTCCCTGCGCCGCACTCTGCTGTCCTCCATCCCCGGTGCTGCCGTGACCAGCATCCGCGTGGACGGTGTGCTGCACGAGTTCAGCACCATCAGCGGTGCCAAGGAGGATGTCACCGAGGTCATCCTCAACATCAAGAAGCTCTCGGTCTCCTCGGAGAACGACGAGCCGGTCGTCGCCTACCTGCGCAAGCAGGGTGCGGGCGTCGTCACCGCCGCTGACATCACCGCGCCGGCCGGCGTGGAGATCCACAACCCGTCCCTGCACATCGCGACGCTGAACGCGAAGGGCAAGTTCGAGATGGAGCTGACCATCGAGCGCGGTCGCGGCTACGTGACCGCGGCCCAGAACAAGCTGGCCGACTCCGAGATCGGTCGCATGCCGATCGACTCGATCTACTCGCCGGTGCTGAAGGTCACCTTCAAGGTGGAGGCCACCCGTGTGGAGCAGCGCACGGACTTCGACCGTCTGATCCTGGACGTGGAGACCAAGGAGTCCATGCTTCCGCGTGACGCCGTGGCCTCCGCAGGCTCCACGCTGGTCGAGCTGTTCGGCCTGGCCCACGAGCTCAACGTCGAGGCCGAGGGCATCGACCTGGGCGAGGCCCCGGCCGACGCCGCCGTCTCCGCGGACCTGGCACAGCCGATCGAGGAGCTGGAGCTCACCGTGCGCTCCTACAACTGCCTCAAGCGCGAGGGCATCCACTCCGTGGGTGAGCTCGTGGCCCGCTCCGAGGCCGACCTGATGGACATCCGGAACTTCGGCGCGAAGTCCATCGACGAGGTCAAGGAGAAGCTCTACGAGCTCGGCCTGTCCCTCAAGGACTCGCCCGCCGGCTACGACCCGCAGGCCCACGCCGAGCAGATGGACGACGATCCGTTCTCCGAGTACTGAGCTCGACGCACCACCAAACCTGTCCGCCGATCCCGTGAGGGGTCGGGGATCACCTGAGGAGAAACACCATGCCTACCCCCACCAAGGGTCCGCGCCTGGGCGGCAGCCCGGCCCACGAGCGCATCATGCTGGCCAACATGTCGGCCCAGCTGTTCGAGCACAAGTCGATCACCACGACGCTCACCCGCGCCAAGCGTCTGCGCCCGTTCGCCGAGCGCCTCATCACCTTCGCCAAGAAGGGTGACCTGCCGGCCCGTCGCAAGGTCCAGGGCATCATCGCCGCGAAGAACCGTACGAACAAGACCGTGGTGCACGAGCTGTTCACCGTGATCGCCCCGGCCATGGCCGAGCGCGACGGCGGCTACACCCGCATCACCAAGATCGGCAACCGCAACGGCGACAACGCCCCGATGGCCGTCATCGAGCTGGTCATGGACCCGGTGTCCGCCAAGCAGGCCGTCGTGAAGGAGGCCGAGCAGGCCACCGCCGCCGCCCCGGCGGATGCCGCCCCGGCGGAGCCGCAGGTGGACGAGGCCCAGGCCGCCGCCGAGGCCCCGGCCGAGGAGACCGCCCCGGCCGAGGAGGCCGCCGCGACCGGCAACGGCCCGATCCCGGCCAACGAGGACGGCTCGGCGCCGGAGGGTGCCGACATCAAGGGCAATGCGGGCTCCATGAAGTACCACGTGCCCGGCTCTCGCTGGTACGACCAGACCACCGCCGAGGTCTGGTTCGCCTCCGTCGAGGACGCCAAGGCCGCGGGCTACGCCCCGGCCGGCGGCGAGGCCGCCCAGAAGGTCTCCGAGTGATCTTCGCGCCGGTGCGCTGACGCCGGCACCGTGCCAGGGGTCGTTCCCTCCGCTGTGGAGGGGGCGGCCCCTTCGCCGTGCCCGCCGTCTCCGCTCGGTGCGTCGCCGGTCCCGCCGTCTCTGCTCGGTACACTGCCAGAGTGTTCGGCGACCCCTCTCTCGACAGCCTGGCGGCCTACCTGATCGACGTGGCCCCGGGCCTGCTGCTGGTGGTCGCAGCCCTGGCGCTCGTGCCCGGGCGCATGGTCGCCGCCCGTGTCCTCGTGGCGATCCTCGGCGTCGTGCTGCTGCGGGACGCCATGGTGGGGCACGGTCTGTTCACGTTCGGCACGGCGGGGGAGCGGCCCGTCCTGTGGCTGCGCTTCACCTCGGACCCGATCCAGCTGATCAGCCTGTCCGTGCTCGCTCTGGCGGCGGTCGCCGGCCTGGTGGCGGCCTTCCGGCAGCGCTCCCGTGGGATGCGGTGGACGGCGGACCGCGCCTGGCTCTCCGGCCCGGTCGGACTCCTCGGTGCCGCTGTGATCGTCCTTCCCTTCGCGGTCCTCTACGGCTCGGTGCCCGCCCTCTCGGCGGCGCTCGGGCTCGGCGACGTCCCGCTCGACGTCCGTGGCGGTGCCGTGGCGGCCGGCATCCTCGTCCCGCTGCTGGTGTTCGCCTTCTGCGCCGGCCTGCTCGTGGAGGTCCTGTTCCGCGGTCTGCTGCAGTCCGAGCTGGAGCACCACACCACCGTGGCGCGCGCGGCCCTGGCCTCGGCGGCGTTCTTCGCCGCCGGCCACGTCTTCCTAGCCTCCACCGTGACCGAGGTCGGCTGGCCGATCCTGGCCTTCACCCTCGTCGAGGGGCTCGTCTGCGCTGCGATCGCGATCCGCCACGGCGTGCTCGGCTCGACCATCGCTCACGGCGGCGCGATCTTCCTGCTGACCTCGGGGCTGGTGTGATGACCGCCGTCACCGCCGCCGCGTCGGCCACCGGCGAGGAGCCGCGTCTGGTCCGTGTGCGCCTGGACCTCGCCTACGACGGCACCGACTTCCGCGGCTGGGCCGCCCAGCCTGGTCTGAGCACCGTGCAGGGCACCCTCGAGGATGCGTTGGAGACCATCCTGCGCCGACCGGTGCGCACCGTCGTGGCCGGTCGCACGGACGCGGGCGTCCATGCGGCCCACCAGGTCGTCCACCTCGACCTCACCGAGACCGAGTGGGAGGGCCTGGTCCGCGGCCGCGCAGGCCTGGAGCCGGGGGAGACCCTCGTCCGGCGTCTGCACGGCGTGCTCCGCCGAGCATCGGACGCGCTCGTCATCCGCTCGGCCGTCCGCGCCCCCGAGGGCTTCGACGCCCGCTTCTCGGCCCTGTGGCGCTCCTATCGCTATCGCATCAGCGACCGGCCAGACACCCGTGACCCCCTCCGCCGGCGGGACACCTACTGGCATCGCGAGCCCCTGGACGAGGCGAGGATGCAGGCGGAGGCGCGTTCCGTCGTCGGGCTCCACGACTTCCTGAGCTACTGCAGGCCGAGGCCGGAGGGGACCACCATCCGCGAGCTGCAGGCCTTCACCGTGGAGCGCGGCTCGGACGGGGTGCTCGAGTGCCGCCTGCGCGCGGACGCCTTCTGTCACCACATGGTGCGCGCCCTCGTCGCCGCGGCCGTGGCCGTGGGGGAGAGGCGTCAGGAGCCGGGGTGGATGGCCGAGCGTCTTCAGGCGCAGGTCCGCGACTCCCTGTCCCGTCTCGCCCCGCCGCATGCCCTGGTCCTGGACCACGTCGAATACCCCGACGACGGCTCCCTCGCCTCCCGGGCGGAGGGCACCCGGGCCCGTCGCGACGCCACGCAGGTCGACGGGGACGCCTGAGGGCGCGTGCGGAGGGCGACAGCGCCCCCGGTGGCAATCGGGGTGGCGAACCGATATGATGTGATGTCGTTGCGCATGTCCGCATCCGGATTCAGGCGCGCCGCGAGAGGCTCAGTTGCATGGCCGTGTTCTCGCCGGCGCCCATCGGATGTTCAGGGCCCGGATGCTCGCCAGTCCTCACCTGGCGCCCGGCGCGCGCGGAGAACTGACAGCCGCGTCAGGCCTGACTCACGCCCGGCCCGGCACGGCTGTGACCGAACTACCGACCATGAAGGCAGACAACGTGCGTACGTACACTCCCAAGCCCGGTGACGCCGACCGTCAGTGGCACGTCATCGACGCCACCGATGTGGTGCTCGGCCGCCTGGCCTCCCAGACCGCGATCCTGCTGCGCGGCAAGCACAAGCCGACTTTCGCCCCCCACATGGACATGGGCGATCACGTCATCATCATCAACGCCGAGAAGGTGGCCCTGACCGGCGCCAAGCTCGAGAAGAAGCGCGCCTACCGCCACTCCGGCTACCCGGGCGGCCTCAAGTCCGTCTCCTACGAGGAGCTCCTGGAGAAGAACCCGGTGCGCGCCGTGGAGAAGGCCGTCAAGGGCATGCTCCCCAAGAACTCCCTGGCCGCCCAGCAGCTGTCCAAGCTGAAGGTGTACCGCGGTGCCGAGCATCCGCACGCCGCCCAGCAACCCAAGACCTTCGAGATCGGCCAGGTCGCCCAGTAATCGGCGCCCGCCCTTCGAGACCTCTTCAAGGAGACCCCATGACCATCAATGAGAACGAGGGCGCGGAGCTGACCAGCTACACCTCCGAGTCCGCTCAGACCTCCGACGCCCCGGCCGCCACCGAGCGCCCGGCCCTCACCGTCGCCGGCTCCGCCGTGGGCCGCCGCAAGGAGGCCGTGGCCCGCGTCCGCGTCGTCCCGGGCTCCGGCCAGTGGACCATCAACGGCCGCACCCTGGACAGCTACTTCCCGAACAAGCTGCACCAGCAGGAGGTCAACGACCCCTTCACCCTGCTGGAGCTCGAGGGCGCCTACGACGTCATCGCCCGCATCCACGGCGGCGGCCCCTCCGGCCAGGCCGGTGCGCTGCGCCTGGGCATCTCCCGTGCGCTGAACGAGATCGATCGCGAGCACAACCGCCCGGCCCTGAAGAAGGCCGGCTTCCTGACCCGCGACGCCCGCATCATCGAGCGCAAGAAGGCCGGCCTGAAGAAGGCCCGCAAGGCCCCGCAGTACTCGAAGCGCTGATCCTCGCCGCCGCGAGGGGCAGGTCCGGCTCTCCGCGACGGACCGGCCGCTTCGCCGGCACAGCAGACCGTGGCCGGTCACCCCGTCTGGGGTGGCCGGCCACGGCCGTGTCCGGGGCCTGCGGCGGCGACCCCCGACGGGGGCCGCCGCCGTCCGCCGCAGGGTGCCTTCAGAGCACCTTGGAGAGGAACTCCTGGAGCCGTGGGGTCTGCGGCGCATCGAAGATGCGCTCGGGCACGTCCTGCTCCATGATCCGTCCGTCCGCCATGAACATGACGCGATCGGCGACCTCGCGGGCGAAGCCCATCTCGTGCGTCACCAGCACCATCGTCATGCCCTCGTCGGCCAGGTCACGGATGACCTGCAGCACTTCGCCCACCATCTCCGGGTCGAGGGCGGAGGTCGCCTCGTCGAAGAGCATGACCTCCGGGCTCATGGCCAGTGCGCGGGCGATCGCGACGCGCTGCTTCTGCCCGCCCGAGAGTGATCGGGGGCGTGCCTGGGCCTTGTCCCCGAGCCCGACGCGCTCCAGGAGCCGCTGAGCGGTGGCGCGAGCCTCCTGCTTCGTCGCCAGCCCGAGCTCGACGGGGGCCAGCGTGATGTTCTCCTCGACGCTGAGGTGGGGGAAGAGGTTGAAGTGCTGGAACACCATGCCGATGCGTCGACGGACCTCGTCGATGTCAACGGAGGCGTCCGAGAGGTCGTCGTCCCCGATCAGCACGCGCCCGGAGGTGAGGTCCTCCAGCCGGTTCAGGCAGCGCAGGAACGTCGACTTGCCGGACCCCGAGGGGCCGATCACACAGACGACCTCTCCCTCCGCCACGGTCGCGTCGATGCCCTTGAGGACCTCGTTGTCGCCGAAGTGCTTGTGCAGGTCCTCCACCACGATCTTGGGGGCGGCGGACTCTGCCTCCGGGCGGGGTCGGGTGTCGTTCACGGGAGCCTTCACTTGTTGATCTTCCTCTCCACGAAGTTCGCCAGCTGTGTGAGGAGCCAGATGGCCACGAAGTAGATCGCGGCCACGATGAGCAGCACCTCGGTCACACGGAAGTTGGACGCGTACACCTGCTGGGCCTGGTACAGCAGCTCGGCGAAGCCGATGGCCAGCAGCAGCGAGGAGTCCTTCAGCATGATGATCAGCTGGTTGATGAGGGACGGCGTCATGATGGTGAACGCCTGGGGGAGGACCACGCGGCGCATGGTCTTGCCGTATCCCAGGCCGAGGGAGCGCGCCGCCTCGGCCTGGCCCGCGTCCACGGACTGGATTCCTCCGCGGACGATCTCGGCGATGTAGGCGGCTCCGTTGAGTGCGAGTGTCAGCACGCCGGCGACCCAGATGTTCACGGGGACGCCGATGATGCCGGGGAGCCCGAAGTAGAAGAAGAAGGCCCACACCAGCAGCGGCGTGCCTCGGAAGACGTTGATGAAGATGTTGGCGATGCCGCGCAGCAGGACGTTGCCGGAGACCTTCATGAAGCCGAAGAGCAGGCCGAGGGCCATGGCGGCGAGGAAGGCGATGCCCGTGACCAGCAGGGTGTTCTGGAGGCCCTTGAGCAGGGCAGGCATGATCTGCGTGAGCATCTCGAAGAACGACGGCGGCTCAGGGGTGCCGTCGCCGGCCGCGTCGCCGAGGTATTCGGCGACGATCTCGTCGTACTCGCCGGACTCCTTCAGCTCGGCCAGACCGGCGTTGAAGTCGGCGAGGAGCTGCTCGTTCATGCCCTTGTTGACGGCGAATCCGTAGTTGCCCGTGTTGATGGGCTCGGCGACCAGCTTCAGGCCGGAGCCCTGGGTGACCCCGTAGGCCAGCACGGGACGGTCGTCCATGAGGGCGTCCGCGTTTCCGGTCTTCACGGTCTGCACCATCGTGGTGCTCTGGTCCAGGGAGGTGAGCTCGAAGTCGATCTCCTCCTGCTTCTTCTTGGCCTCGTCCTCGGAGAGGGAACCGGTCTTCACCGCGACGGTCTTGCCCTCGAGGTCCTCCCACGACGTGATCTCGTCGTTGCCCTCCGGCACGGCGAGCTGCAGCTCGGACGTGAAGTAGGGGTCGGAGAAGTCGTAGACCTGTGCACGCTCATCGGTGATGCCCATGCCGGCGATCACGCCGTCGACCTGGTCGGAGGACAGTGCCTGCAGTGCGGCGTTGAACCCGATGGACTCCCATTCGACCTGGAAGCCCTGCTTCTCGGCGATCGCCTCCATGAGGTCGACGTCGATGCCGGTCAGCTCGCCGTCCGGCCCTCGGAACTCGAAGGGTGCGAAGGTGGAGTCGGTGCCGATCGTGTAGGTGGGGCCGTCCGCGGCTCCGCCGGAGTCGGTGTCCCCGCCGGCGGTGCAGGCCGAGAGGAACAGGGCGAGGAGGACGCCGAGCAGGACGAGGGGCGCGGCAGGACGTCGCCGGGGGGATGGACGTTGACGGTGCGTGACCATGGGTCTCCTCATGTCGGGTGCGATGGCCGTCGACCTCCGCGTGGGCACGGGGGAGGACGGTCGTGCCATGCTAGCCGGTTGGTGGTGGAGGACACAGAAACCCCACATGTCCAGGCGAGGAGGAGTAAAATGACCGCCGTCGCGGCAGAGGCGCCGTGACGGGATGAGCGCGTCCGGACCGTCCGCACAGGCCAGTGCGTGGAGTCGACGCGAGCCCTGCCGACCGGAGCACCGAGGAGCCGCCCGTGGCCGAGAACAGCACGCCCACCCCGAAGTCGTCCGAGAAGGGCGATGCCGAGAACAAGGACGTCGTCGCCGGCGGCCACCAGATGGAGTCCGGGCAGGACCGGAAGGCCTTCGCCGTCACCGAGGACTACGCCGCCGAGCTCGACGAGCTCGCCGAGCTCGGGCGCAAGCTCGACCCGAGCGCCGCCCTGCCGCAGCTGGACAAGAACGCGTGGCGCGAGGGCTACCCCTATGACAAGAAGCTCGACCGCAAGACCTATGAGAGGCGCAAGCGTCAGCTCCAGATCGAGCTGCTGAAGATGCAGCTGTGGGTCAAGGAGACCGGCCAGAAGGTCCTGATCATCTTCGAGGGCCGCGACGCCGCCGGCAAGGGCGGTGCCATCAAGCGCTTCAACGAGCACCTCAACCCGCGCGGTGCGCGCACGGTGGCGCTGGAGAAGCCCACGGAGGAGGAGGCCTCGCAGTGGTACTTCCAGCGCTACATCCAGCACCTGCCCTCAGGCGGCGAGATCGTCATGATGGACCGCTCCTGGTACAACCGCGCCGGAGTGGAGCGGGTGATGGGCTACTGCACCGCTCAGCAGTACCTGGAGTTCATGCGGGAGACCCCGGAGCTGGAGCGGATGCTGGTGAACTCCGGCATCCACATCATCAAGTTCTGGTTCTCCGTGTCCCGCAACGAGCAGTTGAACCGCTTCGCCACCCGTGAGACCGACCCGGTCCGCCGCTGGAAGCTGTCCCCGACCGACCTGGCCTCCCTGGACAAGTGGGACGACTACACCATGGCGAAGGAGGCCATGTTCTTCTACACCCACACGGCCGACGCGCCGTGGACGGTCGTGAAGTCGAACGACAAGAAGCGGGCCCGCCTCGAGGCCATCCGCCACGTGCTCAACACCCTCCCGTACCCGAACAAGGACGAGTCGATCGTGCGGACTCCGGATCCGCTGATCTGCGCCTCGGCCACCGAGCTGTCCGAGGTGAACGAGGACACCGGTCACGGCGCGTTCCCGCGCGTGCGCTGAGCTGAACGCCGGCGGAACGTCCCGGAGGCGTTGCGCAGCAACGACGGCGCCCCTCCCTCCGCGGCGGCGGGGGAGGGGCGCCGTCGTGCGTCCTGCCGGGGCAGGCTCAGAGGCTGTCGAGGTAGTCCTGGTCGACGTGGGTGTCGTCCAGGAGATTGTCCGCGCCGAAGCCCTCGGACACGTGGTACTCGCCGGCCTCGAGAGACCGGCGGACGTCATCGCGCAGGATCGGCAGCTTCGCGTAGAAGGCATCGCCGCAGCAGCTGGTCTTCACCAGGTCGCGGTGACCGATGATGCGCTTCGGGGGCAGGTCGTACTGCTGGCAGATGAACGCGCACAGGTGGACGAGGCCCTCGTACAGGCTCTGCGGCGGCGGGTTCACCATGTAGATGCCCTCGCACTCGATGCCGAGCGCATAGGCATTGAAGCCCAGGGCGTGGATGCCGAGCATGAAGGTCTCGCCGGTCTCGAGGGCGTTCTTCGAGCCGTGGCGGGCCTCGAGGATATGGCCGCCGCGGGACATCGTGAAGTGCTGGCCGGAGTCACCCCACCCCTGGCCCACGTGGCCGTTCTGCACGCGGCGGGCGAGGTCGATCGCGGCCTCGCGGGAGCCGTCGGTGACGTTCGGGGTGGTCGTGTGGTGGATGACCAGGTACGAGGGGTGCTCGTTGATGGTCTGAAGGTGGGAGCGCGGCTGGGTGGCGCCCCACTCCGCCGTCGAGATGATGGTCGGCTGCGGCAGCTTCCGACGCTCCTCGGTGGGGTCCGTCATGACGGACTCGCCGGCAGGCCGTGCCTCGCCACCGGTCTCACTGCCGGTGTCGCCGTCGGTGCACGCGGCGAGTGTGCCGGCCAGGGCGAGTCCGGTGGTGCCGAGCACCGTCCTCCGTCGCCAGGGGCGCTCGGTGGTGCTCTCGCGGTCCTCCGCCATGTGTCGGTGCCTTCCGAAAGGGGATCGGGACGGGCCGCAAGCGGACGGAAGGTCAAGCCCACCGCCGCCGACGGCATGGTTCAACCGCCCATGGTACCGCGTCCGCTCCGGCGGCGCCGTGGTTCCAGGCGGACCCGGACCGTGAGGTGTGCGACGTCCTGGTGCCGGGTCCGGAGGCGGGCGGCGGGAGGTTCTGATGCGCCGCGCAGGCCTTCCGCGCGGGCACGGGGGACGTAGACTGACGTGCATCATGACTAGATTGTTCGGAACCGACGGCGTCCGTGGCCTGGCCAACGAGACCCTCACTGTGGAACTGTCCATGCGCCTGGCCCAGGCCGCAGCCCCCGTGCTCGGCGGCGACGCCTTCGAGGGCGGGCGGCGCCCCACCGCCGTCGTGGCCCGCGACCCCCGCATCAGCGGTGAGTTCATCAACGCCGCCGTCGTCGCCGGCCTGGCCTCCTCGGGCGTGGACGTCTGGGACGCCGGCGTGCTGCCGACCCCGGCCGCGGCCTTCCTCGTGGCGGACCTGGACGCGGACTTCGGCGTGATGATCTCCGCCTCCCACAACCCCGCCCCGGACAACGGCATCAAGTTCCTGGCCCGTGGCGGCGAGAAGCTCTCGGACGAGGAGGAGGACGCCATCCAGCAGCGGCTGGAGCAGGATGAGCCCCTCCGTCCCACCGGCGCCGAGGTCGGCCGTGTGCGCCGCTTCTCCGACGCGGAGGACCGCTACGTCCTCCACCTGCTCACCTCGCTGCCGAACCGCCTCGAGGGCCTGAAGGTCGTCCTCGACTGCGCCCACGGTGCCGCCTCGGGCTGTTCGCCGGAGGCCTTCAAGGGCGCCGGTGCGGAGGTGATCGTGATCGGCGCAGACCCGGACGGTGTGAACATCAACGACGGCTGCGGCTCCACCCACCTGGAATCCCTGCAGGCCGCCGTGAAGGAGCACGGCGCGGACCTCGGCATCGCCCACGACGGCGACGCAGACCGCTGCCTGGCCGTGGACGAGAACGGCGAGGTTGTCGACGGCGACCAGATCATGGGCATGATGGCGCTCGCGCTCAAGGACCGCGGTGCGCTCAAGGACGACACCCTGGTGGTCACCGTCATGTCCAACCTCGGCCTGAAGCTGGCCATGCGTGAGGCCGGCGTGCGCGTCGTGGAGACCCGCGTGGGAGACCGCTACGTGCTGGCGGGCATGAAGCACGGAGCGTACTCCCTGGGCGGCGAGCAGTCCGGCCACGTGATCTTCTCCGACTACGCCACGACCGGCGACGGCGTCCTGACCGGCCTGCAGATCGCGGCCCGGGTGGCGGGCACCGGCAAGCGTCTGTCCGAGCTCGCCACGGTCATGGAGCACCTGCCGCAGGTGCTCATCAACGTCTCCGGCGTGGACAAGTCCCGCACGGCCGAGGACCCGGAGGTTCAGGCGGCCGTCTCCACCGCCATGGCGCGCCTCGGCTCCGAGGGCCGCGTCCTGCTCCGTCCCTCCGGCACCGAGCCGGTCGTCCGCGTGATGGTGGAGGCCCCGGACGAAGGCGTCGCGCGCCGCGAGGCGGAGGAGCTGGCCGAGGTCGTCAAGCGCGAGCTCGCCCTGCACCACTGACGTGGCTTCGGAGCAGCTCCGCGACGATCAGGTGCCGGTGGTCCCGGACGGGCCGCCGCACCGCTGGGCTCTGCTGGTCAGCCTCACCCTGCTGGTGGCCGCCCTGCTCGTCGCGGCCTTCGCCGTGACGAAGCTGCCCCAGTGCGGGGAGACGCCGCGGATCTCCTGGGCGCCCTGCCTGGACCGGGGCGACCAGCCGCGCGGCAAGGACCCGGACTCGGCGCCCTGACGGTCCCTGAGGGGCGGACGACCCCGACGACGGCCGGTCACCTCCCGTGTGGAGATGACCGGCCGTCGGCGCGTCGGAGGCTCCGCACTGTCACAGCGGAGAAGAAAGGGGCCCGGCCGATCCGTGCAGATCGAGCGGGCCCCGCGGTCTGGGGGGAAGGGGATGAGTCAGGGACGCGGCTCGCCGTTGATGGATCCGCCGCGCTGGGTGGACAGCAGGTCGCGGATCTCGGTCAGCAGAGCCTGGTCCGGGGTCAGCTCCTCGACCTCCGGGTCGATGCCCAGCCTGCGGTTGCGGCGCTCGATCATCTTGTTCATCGGCATGACGACGACGAAGTAGATGGCGGCGGCGATGAGCAGGAAGTTGACGATCGCGGTGAGCAGCACACCGAACTTGACGGCCACGCCGTTGATGTCGAGAACGGCGAAGTCGTCGAAGTTCGGGGAGCCGACGAGCGCGGCGATGAGCGGCATGAGGACCGCCTCGACGAGAGCGTTCACGACGGCGCCGAAGGCACCGCCCATGACGACGGCCACGGCAAGGTCGATGACGTTGCCCTTCATGATGAAGTCCTTGAAACCCTGAAGCATGAGAAGAATCATAGGCCGCCACCAGACCTTGCAGGGAGGCGGAAACAGGTGGTTCTGGACACAGTCGGCCCCAGGGGGTGTTGACGGTCGTCACACCGATCTCGGGGTTCGGCATCTCCCCGGGTCCGGCCGGGATGAATCAGGACGGTGGCCGTGGTCGTCAGCCGCGGTAGCCGGGGGCGTCCGGCAGGCCGAAGACGGTCTCCACGACGCCGCCGCCGGCGTGCACCTGCGCGGCGGCCTCCGCCCCGAGCCAGCGCAGGTGCCAGGGTTCGGCGGAGAAGCCGGTGACCTGCTCCGCGCCCTCCGGATAGCGGACGACGAAGCCGTGTTCGTGGGCGTGGACGGCGACCCAGCGGCCTGCGGGCGTCGTGCCGAAGCAGGCGTCGAGATCGCAGTCGGGTGTGGCGGCGTCGCCGAGGTCCACGGCGAGGCCGGTCTGGTGCTCGGAGTGACCCGGGCGCGCGGAGATCCGGTCCGCGGCCTCAGCGCTGCCGTGGTGGCTGACCCAGCCGGCGTAGACCTGCTGCTGCCTGCCGTAGGAGCGGTAGCCGCTGAGGACGGTGAGGTGATGGCCGGCCGCTGCGGCCTCGGCCCGCAGGTCCTCGAGCGCCGCTGCGGCCTCGGGGCGCAGCGGCACCCCGTCCACGGATTCCAGGGAGCCCGGCGCGTAGTCCCCGGGATCGAGCGGTCGGGCCTTGTTCACGACGACGGTCGGCGAGTCCGCGCTGTCCACGTCCCGTGCCGCGGGGCTCGGCTCCGAGGGCCCCGAGGGCTCCGACCGCTGCGCTGCAGACGAGGACGGGGCAGGCGTCGGCGACCCGGAGGAGCGCGACGATGCGGCAGCGGAGGGGGCCGTCGTCGCGGGCGAGGACGACTCGGGGGACGGGGCCGGCGAGGAGTCGCCGGCAGCCCTGGGGGAGGCCGGGCGGGACGAGGGCGGCGACGAGGGCGCCGGGGCGCCCTCCGGGCCGGAGCACCCGGCGAGCAGCACGGCCAGCACGAGCGCCGCCGTCGTGGTCCTCATCCGCGGCATGCTCAGACCTTCCTCAGGAGCACTCGGGAGACCTGGTGGTCCCGGTTCTTGGTCAGCACCAGCCCGGCGCGGCCGCGCGTGGGCAACACGTTCTGCTGCAGATTCGGGCCGTTGATGGTGTCCCAGAGGTTCTCCGCGATGCCCATCGCCTCCTCCTCCGGGATCTGCGCGTAGCGGTGGAAGTAGCTGCGCGGGTCCGTGAAGGCGCCCTTGCGCAGGTCCCGGAACCGGGAGAGGTACCAGCCACGGATCCAGTCCGAGCGGGCGTCCACGTACACGGAGAAGTCGAAGAAGTCGGACACGGACAGGCCGGTCGTGCCGTCGGCGCGCACCCGCGGCGGCGCCAGCACGTTCAGCCCCTCCACGATCAGCACGTCCGGCCGACGGACGACCTCCACGCGATCGGGGACGATGTCATAGGAGAAGTGGGAGTACACCGGCGCGGTGACCTCTTCGGTGCCGGACTTCACCTCGGACACGAAGCGCAGCAGTGCCCGGCGGTCGTAGGACTCGGGAAAGCCCTTCCGCGTCATGAGGCCCCGCTCCTGGAGCACCGCGTTGGGGTAGAGGAAGCCGTCCGTGGTGATCAGCTGCACCCGCGGGGTGTTCGGCCACCGGCGCAGCATCTCCTTCAGCACGCGGGCTGTGGTGGACTTGCCGACGGCCACCGAGCCGGCCACACCGATCACGAAAGGGGTGCGGCGGGTGTGTTCGCCGAGGAACTCGTCCGTGGCGCGGCGCAGGGAGGCGGCGGCCTCCACCTTGATGCTCAGCAGGCGGGACAGCGGGAGGTAGACCTCTGCGACCTCCTTCAGGGAGAGGGCGTCGCCGAGGCCGCGCAGGCGCTCGACGTCGTCCTGGTCGAACGGCTGCGCCATCTCGGAGGCCAGGCGGGCCCAGGTCTGACGTTCCAACTCCACGAACGGGGAGCTGTGATGCTCCTGCGGGCGCGACGAGCGCGGCGCCGGATGGTCGTCGGTGTTGTCGGTGTCCACCTGTCCATCCTGCCACGGAGCCGGTGCGGTCACGGCCCGTCGTCCGCGACGGGGTGCGCGGCACCGCATGTGACCCTGGGCACCCGGCATGCAGACGCGCCCGGCGGAGGGGTGACGGACGGTGCAGTCACGGTAGAGTTCCGACCATGTGTGGAATCGTCGGATACATCGGCAGCGCCTCGACGGAACGTGAGCACTCGGCTCTCGACGTCCTGATGGAGGGCCTGCGTCGCCTGGAATACCGCGGCTACGACTCGGCCGGCGTGGCCCTCGTCGCCGACGGTGAGCTGTACCACTGCAAGAAGGCCGGCAAGCTGGCCAACCTCGCTGAGGAGCTGGAGGAGCACCCGGTGCCGGCCAGCCGCCTGGGCATCGGCCACACCCGTTGGGCCACCCACGGCGGCCCGAGCGACCAGAACGCCCACCCGCACCTGGCGGACGAGGGCCGCCTCGCCCTGATCCACAACGGGATCATCGAGAACTACGCGGAGCTCAAGGAGGAGATGCTCGCCAAGGGCGTCGAGTTCCTCTCCGAGACCGACACCGAGGTGGCCGCCGCCGTGCTCGGGGACATCTACCGCAACGAGGGCGCCGGGGACCTCACCGCGTCCATGCAGCTGGCCTCCCGCCGCTTCGAGGGCGCCTTCACCCTGCTGGCCGTGCACGTGGACTCCCCGGACCGGGTGGTCGCCTCCCGCCGCAACTCCCCGCTCGTGGTGGGTGTGGGCGAGGGCGAGAACTTCCTCGGCTCGGACGTCTCCGGCTTCATCGACTTCACCAAGCAGGCGATCGAGCTCGACCAGGACCAGGTCGTCACCATCACCGCGGACGCCGTCGAGATCACCGACTTCCAGGGCAACCCGGCGCAGGGCAAGGAGTTCACCGTCGACTGGGACGCCTCGGCGGCCGAGAACGGCGGCTTCGAGACCTTCATGGAGAAGGAGATCCACGACCAGCCCCAGGCTGTCGCGGACACCCTGCTGGGCCGCACCGACGCCGCCGGCCAGCTCATCCTGGACGAGCTGCGCATCGAGCCCGAGGAGCTCATGGCCGTCAACAAGATCATCGTCCTGGCGTGCGGCACCTCCGCCTACGCGGGCATGGTCGCCAAGTACGCCATCGAGCACTGGTGCCGCATCCCGGTCGAGGTCGAGCTCTCCCACGAGTTCCGGTACCGTGACCCGATCATCGACCCCACCACCCTGGTCGTCTCCATCTCCCAGTCCGGCGAGACCATGGACACGCTCATGGCGGTCCGCTACGCCAAGGAGCAGGGCGCCCGCACGGTCGCCATCTGCAACACCAACGGCTCCACGATCCCGCGCGAGTCCGACGCCGTGCTCTACACGCACGCCGGCCCGGAGATCGCCGTGGCGTCCACCAAGGCGTTCCTGGCGCAGATCACCGCCGCCTACCTGCTCGGCCTGTACCTGGCCCAGCTGAACAAGAAGCTGTTCAGCGGCCAGATCAAGGACATCCTGGCGGACCTGGCCGCGATCCCGAAGAAGATCGAGGACATCCTCGAGCGCAAGCAGCAGATCAAGGACCTGGCCCGCTCGATGAAGGACGACACCTCGGTGCTGTTCCTCGGCCGCAACGTCGGCTACCCGGTGGCCATGGAGGGCGCGCTCAAGCTCAAGGAGCTCGCCTACATCCACGCCGAGGGCTTCGCGGCCGGCGAGCTGAAGCACGGCCCGATCGCCCTGATCGACGAGGGCCAGCCGGTCTTCGTGGTGATGCCGTCCCCGATGGACCGCCACTCGCTGCACGCCAAGGTCGTCTCCAACATCCAGGAGGTCCGCGCCCGCGGCGCCCGCACCTTCGTGGTGGCCGAGCGCGGCGACACCGCCGTGGAGGCCTACGCCGAGAACGTGTTCGAGGTCCCGGAGACCCAGCCGATGCTCATGCCGCTGCTGACCACCGTCCCGCTGCAGATCTTCGCGCTGGAGCTCTCCTCCGCCAAGGGCTACGACGTGGACCAGCCGCGCAATCTCGCCAAGTCCGTCACCGTCGAGTGACGCCCCCGGCCTGAGAACGACGGCGTCCGTCCCCTCCGTGGGGTCGGGCGCCGTCGCCGTTCCGGGGCCTGTGCCACGGGCTCGTGACCGCCGGGTCGGCTGCTCCCCGCCGCCGTCGCGGCCGCGCCGAGCGCCGAGCTCGCGGACGCTCTCACCGCGGCCTCATCCCCGGCAGGCAGGGTGGTGTCGTCCCGCCGGGGAGCGCCCGCTCCCGCACCGAGGCCGGGACGGGAGGAGGGAACCATGACCTGGCTCGTCACCGGAGGCGCCGGCTACATCGGCGCGCACGTGGTGCGCGCGTTCCTGGCGGAGGGGATGGACGTCGCCGTGGTGGACGACCTCTCCACCGGGCACCGGAGGTTCGTCCCGGAGCGCGTCCCCTTCCTGGAGGCCGACGTCAACGACGTCGAGGCGCTCGCCGCCTTCATGGCCGAGCAGTCCGTGGCCGGCGTGGTCCATGTGGCCGGATTCAAGTATGCGGGGGTCTCCGTCTCCGAGCCGCTGCGGACCTACCGCACCAACGTGGCGGGCACCGCAGCGGTGCTTCAGGCCATGGAGGTCGCCGGGGTGGAGGCGATCGTCTTCTCCTCCTCGGCCGCGGTCTACGGCACCCCGGACGTGGACACGGTCACCGAGGACACGCCCACCGCACCCGAGTCGCCCTACGGCGAGTCCAAGCTCATCGGCGAGTGGCTGCTCGCGGACCAGGGCAGGGCCCGCGGCATCCGGCACACGTCCCTGCGCTACTTCAACGTCGTGGGCTCCGGTGCGCCCGAACTGCCGGACACCAGCCCGCACAACCTCTTCCCGCTGGTGTTCACCGCGCTCGCCGAGGGTCGCGTCCCGCGCATCAACGGCGACGACTACCCGACCGAGGACGGCACGTGCGTGCGCGACTACGTGCACGTGGCAGACCTTGCCGCCGCCCACGTGACGGCCGCACGTCGGCTGGCCGCGGGCCGAAGGCTGCGGCCCGTCTACAACCTCGGCTCCGGCACGGGCACCTCCGTGCGGCAGATCGTCGAGGCGATCGTGGTCCAGACCGGTGCGGACGTGCTTCCGGAGGTCCATCCGCGGCGTCCCGGCGACCCCGCGCGCATCGTGGCGGACGGCTCGGCGGCCGCGGCCGACCTGGGCTGGGCCATGCGCCACTCGCTCGCTCAGATGGTGTCCTCGGCGTGGGCCGCGCACAGCGCGGCTCCGGGCTGAACGGAGGGCAGGGGTAGAGTGTGACCGGACCCACCAGAGTGATCGAAATCACATGTCGTGGAAGGACGCCTCGATGAGCCCCACCCGCCGTCAGTTCGCCCAGGGGATGACGGCCGGCCTCGCCGGACTGGTGCTGCCTGCCACCGTTTCCTCCTCTGCCTCCGCCGTTCCGAAGGGCCCGAACCCGAACTCCGGACGCGGCCTGGATGAACGGGCGATCCAGGACGCCCTCGACGCGGTGGTGCAGTGGCCTGCCGTCGGCGCCGTCTGCTCCGTGGTGGGTCCGGCGGGCCGCTTCGACACCGCCTCCGGCACCCGCGGCCTGCACGCCAACGCCCCGGCGCGGGCGAACTCGGTGGCACGCATCGCCTCGGTCACCAAGGGGATGGTCGCCACCGTCGCCATGCAGGAGGTCGAGCGCGGCACCCTGTCCCTGGACTCCACGCTCGGCGAGGTCCTGCCCGGCCTGTGGCCGGAGCACGAGGATGAGGTCACCCTCTCGATGCTCCTGAACCACACCTCCGGCATGCCGGACGCCATCTGGGTGATCATGCGCGGCCAGTCCCTCTTCGACCTGGATCTCGACGAGCTCGCTGAGGTCGTCTCCCGCCACTACGGCCAGCGTGAGCTCGTCGAGTTGGCGAAGCAGGCCGACTGGTGGTTCGAGCCCGGCGCCGACTACGGCTACTCCAACACGGGCTACGTGGTGGTGGAGATGATGGTCGAGGCCGTCACCGGCCGCCGGATGCCTGAGCTCATCCGGGACCGCGTCTTCCGCCCGGCCGGCATGCACCGCACCCGCCTCGAGCACGGCACCCTCGTCCGCGGCGCCGAGATGCAGGACGCCGCCGTGCGTCCGCACGAGGCCAAGGCCCTCGAGACCATCGATCAGTCGATCTTCGCCTCCGCCGCCGCGGTGAACACCACCGCCGCGGACGTCACCCGCTTCTATCAGGCCCTCATGCGGGGCGAGCTGGTCTCGCAGCAGACCGTGGACCTCATGGTCACCCCCGTCGGCCCGGCCGTCCAGGCCGGCTACGGCTACGGGCTGTTCCTCGTGCCGGACCCAGCCCCGGAGTACGCCGACGAGGTCCTCGTCGGCCACGACGGCGCAGGCTTCGGCTCCGTCTCCCTCGCACTGTGTTCGCGTGACGGCGAGCGCGCCTTCGCGTTCACCTACATCGGCCGCCCGTACTGGCAGGCCGGCTGGGACCAGGTGTTCGCCAAGGAGTTGGACCTGATGCGCACCGCGTTCGTCGTCAACGCCGCCGGGGCGCCGGCGTCCCGCGACCGCCTGGTGCGCGGCAACGCAGCGGCCGGTCGCCGCGCCGTGGCCGAGATCGGTGCCCGCGGCGCCCGCCTCGTCTGAACGCACCGCAGGCACAGTGCGAGGGCACCCTATCCGGGTGACAGGGCGGGGCGTCGTCGTTGTGCGCTGTCTGCGGCAGCGTCCGGCGGGACGGCCGCCCGGGCCGCCGTCGTCGGGAAGGTCCCTCGTCGTGGGCTTCGGTCAGGCTCAGGCGGGGGCGCCGTGCACCACCTTCTGCCCCATGCCCACGACCGGGACGCCGGCCGCCGCCCAGGCGTCCCGATCGAGGACGTTGCGGCCGTCGATCAGGCGAGGGGTGGCCATGAGCTCGGTCACGCGGGCGGGGTCCAGCTCCCGGAACTCGCGCCACTCGGTGAGCAGGATCGCCAGGTCGGCGTCCCGCAGGGCCTCCTCGACCGAGTCCACGTAGTCCAGGCGCGGGAAGCGGGCGGCGGCGTTGGCATTGGCCTCAGGGTCGTAGACAGCGGTGTCCGCGCCGAGCGTGTAGAGGCGGTTGGCGACGTCCAGGGCGGGGGAGTCGCGCACGTCGTCCGAGTCCGGCTTGAAGGCGACGCCGAGGATCGCGATGCGGGCACCCTGCAGCGCCTGGACCGGGGCGGCCCTGCGGTGGCCGGCGTCCGCGGCGAGCACGTCCACGGCGAGGTCCACCACGCGCTCACGGCGGCGCAGGTTGATGGCGTCCATCTCGGACAGAAAGCGCATGGTCGAGGTCAGACCCAGCTCGGCCGCCCGCGCCTGCAGGGCGCGGATGTCCTTCGGCAGGCAGCCGCCGCCGAAGCCCACGCCGGCGTTGAGGAAGCGGCGGCCGATGCGGGCGTCATGGCCGATGGCGTCGGCGAGGGTGCGGATGTCGCCGCCCACCGCCTCGGTGATCTCGGAGAACGCGTTGATGAAGCTGATCTTCGTGGCCAGGAACGCGTTGGCGGCGACCTTCACCAGCTCGGCGGTGGGGAAGTCGGTGGCGATCCACGGGGTGTCGGCCGCCAGGGGAGCGGCGTAGACCTCCCGCAGCACCTGCTCGGCGTGCTCGGAGGCCACGCCCACCACGATCCGGTCCGGGGTCAGGGTGTCCTTCACGGCGAAGCCCTCGCGCAGGAACTCCGGATTCCAGGCCAGCTCCACGGTGCCGGGCAGGCCGTTGGCCGCACGCAGCTGTGCCAGCAGCCCGGCGAGGCGGTCCGCGGTGCCCACGGGCACGGTGGACTTGCCCACGATCAGGGCGTCCTTCGAAATCGACTCGGCCAGCGAGGTCAGGGCCGCGTCCACGTAGCGCATGTCCGCGGCATGCTCGCCGCTGCGCTGCGGGGTGCCGACGCCGATGAAGTGCACGTCCGCCCAGCCGCCGACCTCCGCATAGTCCGTGGTGAAGTGCAGCCGACCGGACTCCACGTGCTTGACGATCAGCTCCGCCAGGCCGGGCTCGTGGAAGGGGAGCTCACCGCGGGCCAGACGCTCGATCTTGGCAGGATCGATGTCCACGCCGATCACCTCGAAGCCGAGCTCGGCCATGCACGCGGCGTGCGTGGCGCCCAGGTAGCCGGTGCCGATCACGGAGATGCGCACGATGCCTCCGCCTTCCTCTGCCTGCTGGCGGCAGTGTCCTGTCCATCTGCTTCTCGCCGGGATCTCCGGCGACGGCATCCACGCTAGGAACACCGGATGAGAGGACGGTGATGGGAGGTGGACCAGGGGGCAACGCCGCCTGAACTCTGTGTGTCCGTCCTGCCGCCCGCCGCCGGGCGACTCAGCCGCCCGCCGTCCAGGGAACCTCGGGCAGCGGGCACTACGATGAGTCCCGTCCGAGCGCCAAGGCGCCCGGACCCGGTCGTGTCCGTCTCAGATCTCGGACCGTCCGCGAGACCCCAGCCCACCGTCCCCACGGAGACCCATGCGCACCATCGAGCCCGGCCGCCCCTACCCCCTCGGCGCCACCCCGGACGAGCAGGGCACCAACTTCGCGCTCGCCGTCGGCCGTGAGGCCGAGCGGGTCGAGCTGTGCCTCGTCCACGACGACGGCTCCGAGGAACGCCTCGAGGTCACCCACCGCCACGACACGACCTGGCACGCCTATGTCCCCGGCGTCGGCCACGGCCAGCGGTACGGCTACCGGGTCCACGGCCCCTGGGCGCCGGCGCAGGGCCACTGGTTCAACCCGCACAAGCTGCTCGTGGACCCCTATGCCCAGGCGCTGGACGGCGAGCACCGCTGGGGCCAGGAGCAGTTCGCCTACGTCTTCGGGGACGAGGACACCATGGACACCACGGACGGCCTGGGCGCCGTCATGCTCGGCGTGGTGGTGGAGGACGACTTCGACTGGGGCGACGACGCGCGCCCGGAGACCGAGCTGTCGGACACGGTCGTCTACGAGACCCATGTGAAGGGCATGACCGCCCTGCACCCGGACCTGCCGGAGGAGCTGCGCGGCACTTATGCCGGCATGGCGCACCCGAGGGTGATCGAGCACTTCCACCGCCTCGGCGTGACCGCCGTCGAGCTGATGCCGGTGCACCAGTTCGTCAACGACTCCACGCTCCAGGACAAGGGCCTGTCCAACTACTGGGGCTACAACACGCTGGGCTACTTCGCCCCGCACCGCGCGTACGCCGCCACCGACGAGCTCGGCGGCCAGGTCCGTGAGTTCAAGCAGATGGTGAAGGACCTGCACGCCGCCGGCCTCGAGGTCATCCTGGACGTGGTCTACAACCACACCGCCGAGGGCAACCACCTGGGCCCGACCCTGTCCTTCCGCGGCGTGGACAACCCGGGCTACTACCACCTCGTCGAGGGCGACGAGCGCCACTACATGGACTACACGGGCACCGGGAACTCGGTGGACCTGTCCTCCCCGAAGGCCCTGCAGCTGGTCATGGACTCGCTGCGCCACTGGGTCACCGAGATGCACGTGGACGGCTTCCGCTTCGACCTGGCCACCACGCTCACCCGGGTGGAGGGCGAACAGGGGCCGGACATGCTCTCCGGCTTCTTCGACGTGGTCCGGCAGGACCCGGTGCTGCGCACGGTGAAGCTGATCGCCGAGCCGTGGGACGTGGGCTGGGGCGGTTACCAGGTCGGCAACTTCCCGGGCATCTGGTCCGAGTGGAACGGCATGTACCGGGACACCGTGCGCGACTTCTGGCGCGGTGAGCCGGGCACCCTCTCCGAGTTCGCCACCCGCCTGACCGGCTCGGCGGACCTCTACGAGGGCGACGGCCGCACTCCGGGCGCCTCGGTCAACTTCGTCACCGCCCACGACGGCTTCACGCTGCGGGACCTGGTCTCCTACAACGAGAAGCACAACCACGCCAACGGTGAGGACAACAACGACGGCGACTCCCACAACCGGTCCTGGAACTGCGGCGTGGAGGGGGAGACGGACGACGCGGAGGTCAACGCCCTGCGTGCCCGCCAGCAGCGCAACTTCCTGGCCACGCTCATGGTGTCCCAGGGGGTGCCGATGATCTCCCACGGCGACGAGCTCGGCCGCACCCAGCGCGGCAACAACAACGTCTACTGCCAGGACTCGGAGCTGTCCTGGATCCACTGGGACGAGGCGGACGAGGACCTGGTGGACTTCACCGCCTCGGTGGTGCGCCTGCGCAAGGACCACACGGTGTTCCGCCGCCACCGCCACTTCGACGGCCGTCCCGCCGCCCGCGACGTCCACGCCCCGCTGCCGGACATCGTGTGGCTGCAGCCGGATGCCGCCGCCAAGACCGAGGAGGACTGGGAGGAGGGCGCCCGCTCGATCGCGTTCTACCTCAACGGCCACGCCGTGCCGGAGGCGGACCAGGAGCCGAGCGTGGCGGAGAAGGACTTCTACATCCTCATGAACGCGTGGTGGGAGCCGGTGCCGTACACCCTGCCCGGACCGTTCTTCCCGGGGCGGTGGGAAGTCGTGGTGGACACCTCCGGCACCTTCGACCCGGAGGGCCTGCGCGGCGGCGCGGAGCACGGCCCGCAGGTGACCGCAGGCCAGGTCCTGGACCTGCCGCCCCGCTCGACCGTGGTCCTGCGCCAGGTCTGACTCATGGGCGCGCTGGACCTGGACGGGGTGCGCCGGCACGCCGCGGCCGCCGGGTGCAGGTGCGTCGTCTTCGGCGGCCAGGACGGTCGATCCGGCAGACTGGGCGGCACAGACGTCCGTCCCGGGCGTCGCGACGCGGAAGGACTGACGGATGATCGTGGGCATCGGCGTGGACGTCGTGGACGTGGCCCGCTTCGAGCGCCAGCTGGAGCGCACCCCGGCCCTGCGCGAGCGCCTGTTCACCCCGGCCGAGCGTGACCTTCCGACGGCCTCCCTCGCCGCGCGCTTCGCGGCCAAGGAGGCGATCGCCAAGGCCCTCGGCGCCCCCGCCGGGATGCAGTGGCAGCACTGTGAGGTCCCGCGCCCGAAACATGGGGACGGCCGCCCGGAGGTGCGCCTGTCCGGCACCGTGCAGGAGTGCGCGGACCGGCTCGGCGTGACCGATTGGCACCTGACCCTCAGCCACGACGGTCCGGTGGCCGTCGCCTACTGCATCGCCGAGGCCCGCCCATGAGTGCTCTCGACTCCTTCGCCGTCTCCGGCGCCGCCGTGCGCGCGGCCGAGCGCCCGCTGCTGGACGCCGGCCACGGCGACGAGCTGATGCGCCGCGCCGCCTGGGCGTTGGCCGGGCATGTGCTCGACGTGCTGCGCGAGCGTACGGGGCGGGTGGCCGGCACAGTGGTCGCCGCCCTGGTCGGCTCGGGCAACAACGGCGGCGACGCCCTGTGGGCCCTGGCCTTCCTGCGCCGCCGCGGGGTGGCCTGTACGGCGGTCCCCACGAGCCGGGACGAGCACGGAACCCCGAGGCTCCACGCGGCCGGTGCGGCGGCCCTGCGCGCGGCAGGCGGCCGGTTCGCCGACGCCCTGCCCGCCGACGCGGACGTGGTGGTCGACGGCATCCTCGGCACCGGCGCCACCGGCGAGGTCGTCCTTCCGTCTCCGGCCCGCGCCGTCCCGGCCGGCGCCGCCGTCGTCGCCTGCGACGTGCCCACGGGGGTGGACGCGGACACCGGCGACGTGGCCGGCGAGGTCCTCTCCGCCTCCTCCACCGTCACCTTCGGCGCCCTGAAGAACGGCCTGCTCGTCGGGCCCGGTGCCGCCGCCTCCGGGGACGTGCACGTCGTGGACATCGGCCTCGGCCCGCACCTGCCCACCGAGCCCCGCGAACGGCTGGAGCTCATGGACGCCCCGCAGGCCGCCGCCCTGGTGCCGGCCCCGGCGGCGGACGCCCACAAGTACCGCCGTGGTCTGGCCTGCGTGGCCGCAGGCTCCCCGCGCTACCCGGGGGCCGCGCTGCTGTGCGCCGGCGGCGCCCTGGCCGCCGGCGCCGGGATGGTGCACCTGGCCGCCCCGGACGCCGTCCGCGCCGCGTGCCTCACCGTCTGGCCCGAGGTCGTCGGCGGGACTGAGCCCTCGGCCGCCGAGCGCACCCATGCCTGGGTCGTCGGCCCCGGCCTGGACACGGACGCCGCCGCCGGTTCGCGCCTCGACGCGGTCCTCGAGGCGGCCGTGCAGCGCCGCGGGGGCGCCGTGGTCCTGGACGCCTCCGCCCTCGAGCTCGTCACCGCCGAGGACCTGCACCGCCTGCGTGCGGCCGGCGTGCAGGCCGTCCTGACTCCGCACGCGGGGGAATGGGCGCGTCTGGGCAGCCGGCTGGGCCGGCAGACCGAGGCGACCTGCGAGGCGGAGGCGAGCGGCCGTCGTCGGGGTCCGGGGCAGGACCTGCGGGACTTCGCCGAGGCCACCGGCGCGGTGGTCCTGCTCAAGGGTCCGCAGACGCTGGTGGCCTCCCCGTCCGGTGCGCTGTGGTGCGTGCGCGAGGGCGGGCCGGAGCTGGCCGTCGCCGGCAGCGGGGACGTGCTCTCCGGCATCCTCGGCGCCGTGCTGGCGGCGGCCGTGGCACGGGCGGAACGGGCCGCCGAGGCATCGTCCGGGCCGAGCCGCCAGGGCGCCTCGGGGCCGGACACCGCCCCGGTGGACGGGGACCGGGCCGCCGCCCTCGCCGCCGCCGGTGCCTGGCTGCACGCCGCCGGCGCCGCCGGCCTGCAGCAGCAGACCCTGGTGCGCGCCAGCCAGCTGCACGAGGCCGTCGCCGCAGTCCTGGGCCGGATGTGGCGTCCGGCCCTCACCGCGCGGCGCACCGGGCCGCCCGCCGCCGGCCTGTTTGAATCGACATCGACCCGCAGCGACACCGCCCCGCAGCGGCCCGGCCGTCCGCCGGCGCTGCGCCCGTGACCACCTGGAAGGCCTCCATGAGCGAGAACCCCACCGCCGCCGACCCCGTCGGCGCCGTCACCGCGCCCACAGCGGAGGGCCCCGCCGGGCCGCCCGCCGAGCGCGCCGCGCTGGTGGACCTGGACGCGATCGCCCACAACGTGCGCACCCTGCGCGAGCGCCTCACCCGACCGGACGGCACCCGTGCCCTGCTCACGGCCGTGGTGAAGGCCGACGCCTACGGCCACGGCGCCACCCCGGTGGCCCGGGCCGCGCTCGCCGCCGGGGCGGACCGGCTCGGCGTCGCCCACGTCTCCGAGGCCCTGGCCCTGCGCGCCGCCGGGGTGGACGGCGAGATCCTCGCCTGGCTGCACACCGTCCACACGGACTTCGCCGCCGCCGTGGCCGCGGACGTCACCCTGGGCGTCTCCGGCTGGGACCTGGAGGCCGTCGCAGACGCCGCCCGCGCGGTCGGCCGCACCGCTCGCGTGCACCTGAAGCTGGACACCGGCCTGGGCCGCAACGGCGCCACCGCCGCGCAGTGGCCGCAGCTCGTGGACAGGGCCGCCGCCCTGCAGGCCGAGGGCGTGCTGTCCGTGGAGGGCATGTTCTCCCACCTGGCCGTGGCGGACGAGCCCGCACGGGCCGCCGAGACCGACGCCCAGCTGGCCGCCTTCCACGCCGGGTTCCAGCGGCTGCAGGCGGCCGGCCTCGGAGGGGACCGACCCGTGATCCGGCATCTGGCGAACACCCCGGCGGCGCTGACCCGAGACGACGTCCACCTGGACATGGTCCGCATCGGCCTCGGGATCTACGGGCTCTCCCCGTTCGAGGGCACCTCGGCCGAGCAGCTCGGCCTGCGTCCGGCCATGTCCGTGCGCACGTCCCTGGCCAACCTCAAGGAGGTCCCCGCGGACCAGGGCGTCTCCTACGGCTACCTCTACCGCACCGCCGGTCCCACCCGCCTCGGCCTGATCCCGCTGGGCTACGCGGACGGCGTCCCCCGCGTGGCGACGCACGCCCCCGTGCAGGTGGGCGGACGCCGCCTCGAGGTCGTCGGCCGCGTGGCCATGGACCAGATGGTCGTGGACCTCGGCCCCGCGGCGGACGCCTCCCGGACCGGTGAACGCGTCGGGACCCCGGTCGAGCTGTTCGGCCCTGCCTCCGGCATCCCCGCCGACGCCTGGGCCGCGGCCGCCGGCACCATCAACTACGAGCTCGTCACCCGCCTCGGCGCCCGCCTGACGCGCATCCACGTCCACGGCACGCCGGCCCTCGCCGCCGACCTGCCCGCCGTCACGGAGGGCCGCCCGTGACCGAGCACCCGCACAAGCCCACCGCCGCCTCCCACCCGGCACCGGCGCACCCCTCGGCCGAGGTGGACTCGCTGCTGCGCGGTGCCCCGGAGCCGGTGCAGACCGTGGAGCTGCCGCTGCCCGGCGCGGAGGCCACCCGGGACCTGGCGGCCGCGCTGGCCGGCCTGCTGCGTGCCGGAGACGTCCTCGTCCTCACCGGCGACCTCGGGGCCGGCAAGACGACGTTCACCCAGGGCCTGGGCCGCGGACTCGGCGTGCGCGAGGGGATCATCTCGCCCACCTTCGTGCTCTCCCGCATCCACCCGGCCGAGCACGGGGGCCCGGATCTGGTCCATGTGGACGCCTACCGCCTGCGCTCGGCCGCCGAGCTGACGGACCTGGACCTGGAGGAGTCCGTGCCGCACTCGGTCACCGTGGTCGAGTGGGGCCGCGGCCTGGCCGAGTCCCTCGCCGGGTTCCCCGCGGACCCGGACGCCTCCTGGCTGGACCTGCACCTTCTCCGCGCCACCGGCTTGGACCTGGAGGAGGACCACGACGACGGCCCGCTCGCCTCCGGCGGCATCGTCACCGACTTCTCGGATGAGGACGGCGACGGGGACGACGAGACGCGCACCGTGGTGCTCCGCGCCTACGGCCCCCGCTGGGCCGGCGCAGACCTCGCCGCCCTGGCCGACGGAGCCGGCGGCAGGGGACCGGCATAGACTGGCCGGCATGCCCACCCTGCTCGCCCTGGACACCTCCGCCGCCGCCTCGGTCGCCCTCGTGGCCGACGGTCAGACCCGTTCCTGCTGGACGGCGGCAGACACCACCTCCCACGCCGAGGCCCTGACCCCGGCGGTGCAGCAGGTCCTCGCCGAGGCCGGCGTGGACGGCAAGGACCTGGACGGCATCGCCGTGGGGGTCGGGCCCGGTCCCTTCACCGGACTGCGCGCCGGCCTGGCCACGGCCGAGGCCCTCGGCTTCGGCTGGGACGTGCCCGTCCACGGCGTCTGCAGCCTGGACGCTCTGGCGCACCGCGCGGCCGTCCACGCCTTCTCCGTGGGAGTGGAGGAGTACGTGGTGGCCATCGACGCCCGCCGCCGCGAGGTCTACTGGTCCCACCACGTGCAGGTCGGCGGCCAGGCCACCACCCTGCACGGACCCTTCGTCACCGGCGCCGCCGAGGTCACGGACCTGCCCGTCTACGGCGCCGGGGCCGGCCTCTACCCGGACCAGGTGCGTGCCGTCCCGGGCTGGGAGGACGCCGTCCCCGAGGCGGCCGCCGTCGGCGAGGTCGCCGCGTTGGCCCTGCGCCGCGGCCGCGGCCTGCGCCCGCTCACCCCGCTCTACCTGCGCGAGTCGGATGCGAAGGTCCCCGGCCCCCGCAAGCGGGCCTCCGCCTGATGGGGGAGGGCCAGCACGCAGGCGGGCCGTCCGACGGGCAGGGCCCCGGGCGCCCGGCGACGGCGCACCCTGGCGGGCCGACCGACCGCGGCGAGGCGGCCGTCGTTGTCCCCTCCGGCTTCCTGATCCGCCCGATGACCGTCTGGGACGTCCCTGAGGTGCTGCAGCACGAGCAGGTCCTCTTCCCGCTGGACGCGTGGCCGCCGGAGTTCTATCAGGCCGAGCTCGCGCAGTCCGGACCCCACGGGGCGGAGGACCTGGCCGGGCGCCCCACCACCCGCGACTACCGTGTGGTCGTCCGGGACGAGACCGCGGACGCCGCGGCCGGCCAGAACCCGGGGGACATCGTCGGCTACGGCGGCATCATGGTCGCCGGGGACATGGCGGACGTGCAGACCATCGGCACCGTCCCCGAGGCCCAGGGCCGCGGCCTGGGTGCCGCGCAGCTGGCCTGGATGGTCGCCGAAGCCGCCCACCGCGGCGCAGAGGCCCTGATGCTCGAGGTCCGCGCCTCCAACGAGCCGGCCCGCCGCCTCTACGAGCGGCACGGGTTCGCCCACATCCACACCCGCCGCCGGTACTACCCCGGCGGCGAGGACGCCCTGATCCTGCGCCGGGAGCTGACCGCCGCGGACCGGGCGACGGCCGCGCAGGCGCACAGGACCGCAGAGGGGACGGACGTAGGATGACAGCCATGCCCACCACCTCCTGCTCCCCGCTCGTGCTCGGCATCGAGACCTCCTGCGACGAGACCGGCGTGGGCATCGTGCGCGGCACGCGGCTGCTGGCCCATGAGGTCGCCTCCTCGGTGGAGGAGCACGTCCGCTTCGGCGGCGTCATCCCGGAGATCGCGGCCCGTGCGCACCTGCAGGCGCTCATCCCGACCATCCGCCGTGCGCTCGAGGCCGCCGACGTCACCCTGGACGAGCTGGACGCGATCGCCGTGACCGCCGGGCCGGGCCTGGCCGGCGCCCTCATGGTCGGCGTCTCCGGTGCCAAGGCCCTGGCGGCCGCCGCCGGCAAGCCGCTCTACGGCATCAACCACCTCGTGGCGCACGTGGGCGTCGGCCTGATCGACGGCGTCCGACCCGAGGCGTGGGGCGATGCCCTGCCCGAGGACCTCGGCGCACTGCTGGTCTCCGGCGGCCACACCGAGATCCTCAAGGTGGACTCCCTCAGCACGGACGTCACCCTGCTGGGCTCCACCATCGACGATGCCGCCGGCGAGGCCTATGACAAGGTCGCCCGGCTCATCGGCGCCGGATACCCCGGCGGCCCCGTGATCGACCGCATGGCGAAGGAGGGCGACCCCACGTCCTTCCGCTTCCCGCGCGGACTCACCGCCGGCAAGTTCGTCGGCTCGGCACAGGAGCCGGGGAAGCACCGGCACGACTGGTCCTTCTCCGGACTGAAGACCGCCGTCTCCCGCGCAGTGGAGCAGTTCGAGGCCCGGGACATGCAGGTGCCCGCCGCGGACATCGCCGCGTCCTTCCAGGAGGCCGTGGCGGACGTGATCACCGCGAAGGCCGTGCGCGCCTGCCGCGAGCACGGGATCCGGCACCTGCTGCTCGGCGGCGGCGTGGCCGCGAACTCCCGTCTGCGCGGGCTGCTGGCGGACCGCTGCCGCTCCGCCGGCATTGAGCTGACCGTCCCGCCGGTGACCCTCTGCACGGACAACGGCGCGATGGTCGCGGCGCTCGGCGCGCGCCTCGTCATGGACGGCGTGGCACCGTCTCCGGCCGGGCTCGGTGCGGACCCGGGGCTTCCGGTCCAGGTCGTCAGCGTCTGAGACTCAGTCGGCCCGTCCCTGCGCGGCGTGCAGGGACCGGCGGGTGCGGGCCGCGGCGTCGCGCACCACTGCGCGCAGCGGGGCGACGTGGTCGTCCTGGTCCTGCCCCTCGGCCGGCGGGACGGCGGAGGCCTCCTGCTCGATGCGGCGCTGCCGGTGTGCGGCGTTCTCCGCCATCATGGTGTGCACGTGGGCCAGCTGCTCCTCGCAGCCGAGCTCACGGGCCACCGGGGCCAGGCGGTCCAGCTCGTCGGACAGGTGCTCGCCCACCGGAGCCTTGGTGCCGTCCGGGGCGATGATGACCTTCGCATCCATGCCGTACCGGGCGGCGCGCCACTTGTTCTCCTGCGAGTACCACGGGGGGAGCACCGGAACGGTGGCGCCCCGCTCCAGGGAGGCGGCGAGGTCGTGGACCAGGCACTGGGTCAGGGCGGCGACGGCACCGATCTCCTCGAGGGCCGCCATGCCGTCGCACACCCGCATCTCCACCGTGCCCAGGCGCGGCACCGCGCGGACGTCCCAGCGGCACTCCGTGGCATCCTCGATCATCCCGGAGGAGACCATGTCCTCCACGCACGCGACGAACTCGTCGTACTCCTCGAACTGGAACGGCAGGCCCGCGGTGGGCAGCTGCTGGAACACCAGCGTGCGCTGGGACTGGTAGCCGGTGTCCAGGCCGGCCCAGAAGGGGGAGGAGGCGGACAGCGCCAGAAGGTGTGGGAAGCGGTTCACCAGGCCGTTGACGACGGGCATGGCCTTGGAGACGTCGTCCAGGCCGACGTGCACGTGCACGCCGAAGATGAGCATCTGCCGGCCCCAGTACTGCGTCAGCTCGACCATGCGCCCGTAGCGCTCCTTGTCCGTCACCTTCTGCATGTAGGGCTCGGCGAAAGGATGCGAGCCCTGGCAGTACAGGTGCAGGCCGCGGGCCTCGGCGGCGGACAGCACGTCTCCGGCGATCGCGCCGAGCTCGGTGACGGCCGAGTCCACGGTGCGGTGTACGCCGGTCACGAGCTCCACCGTGTTCTCCAGCAGCTCGGCGGTGACGTGCGGGTTGTCCTCCGCGTCCTCGAGGCCGGCGGCCCGGGCCATGGCCTCGATCACCTGCGGCGCTTCGGCGCGCAGGTCTCCGGTGGCCGCGTCCACGAGGGCCAGTTCCCACTCGATGCCGAGGGTGGACTGGTCGGAGTGTGCGAAGTCCAGAGTCATGCGGACATCCTACGGTCGGCCCGGCCGCCCTGGTGGCGCCTGTGACCTGGATCCCCTGTGACCTGGACCCCCGTGACCTCAGGGGCGGCGGGGCCTGGGGGCGGCGGGGCTGGAGGACAAGAGGGCCTGGGGGACGGCGGGGCAGGTGCATGCAGGGCAGCCGCACGGGCGGCGTCCGGGGGCGTCGGTGCGCCGGGGTCGGCCCGCCGTCGGTCCTGGCTGAACGCGTCCGTAGACGTCGGCCCTGGCCGAAGGCGTCCGTAGAGTGGGGTCCATGTGCGTGTCGACCTCCCGTCCCGCCGCCGCGGACTCGGTCCCGGACGCCACGGTGCTCGCCCCCGTCCTCGACCCGGAGGGGCGGGCGCTGCTGGACACGCTGCGGGCCGAGGACGCCGCGGACCCGCTGGCGACCTCCTCCCGCCTGCGGGCGGCCGGCCACTCCGCCGAGACGGTGGCCGCCGTGCTCACCCAGCTGTCTCTGCGGGCGAAGGCCGCCGCCAAGTTGGGCCCGCAGGCCTGGGAGCTGCTGCTCACCCGTGACGGGCTCGAGCAGGCCACACGCCTGGTGGTGGCAGAGCACCACGCCTCCCGCCTGGCCGCAGCAGGGGTGCGGCATGTGGCGGACCTGGGCTGCGGCATCGGGGCGGACGCCCTCGCCTTCGCCCGCGCAGGCCTGCGCGTGACCGCGGTGGAGCGGGACGCCACGGTGGCCGCGGCCGCCGCCGCGAACCTCGCGGGCAGTCCCCGCGCCGAGGTCCTCCACGCTGACGGCATCGCCTGGGCGGCGGCCCATGCCGGGCAGGTCGATGCCCTCTGGCTCGACCCGGCCCGGCGTCAGGTCACCGGCGCCGCATCCGCCTCCCGGGTGTTCGATCCGGAGGCGTTCTCACCGACTCTGACCGACGTCTTCGCGCTCGCGGAGGCCGGTCACCGTCTGGCCGTGAAGCTCGGCCCCGGCCTGCCGCACGGAACCGTCCCCGCCGGTGCGGAGGCGCAGTGGGTCTCCGCGGACGGCGAGGTCACCGAGGTCTGCCTCTACACCGGCTCCCTGGCGCGCCCCGGTGTCCGCCGGGCCGCCCTGGTGCTGCGCACGCGCGGCGAGCGTGCCGGCGCCTCGGCGGAGATCGTCAGCGCCGTGGACCGGGACGGCTCGCCGGAGCTCGACGAGGTCGGCGAGGCGGGGCTGGCCGCCCTGCCCGGTGCCGTCCTCTACGAACCGGACGGTGCGGTCATCCGCGCCGGGCTCGTCTCCGACCTCGGTGCCCGCTGGCACGACGGCGGCCACCGCCCCCGGATGCTCGACGCCCACCTCGCGTACCTCGTCGCCGACGACGCGCTGCGGACCGGCCTCGCCGACGGCTACCGCATCGAGGCCGTCCACCCGCTGAACATCAAGCACCTCAAGCGGTGGGCCCGAGAGGCCGCAGTGACCCGTCTGGACGTGAAGAAGCGCGGCGTCTCGGTCACCCCGGAGCAGCTGCGAGCCCAGCTGCTGGGAGGCGGAGGGAAGAAGAAGGCGGCCAGGTCCAAGGCGGCGGCGGGGCCGTCGTCGGGACGGGCCGGGGGACGGCACGCGACGCTGGTGCTGGCCCGGGTCGGTGAGGCCAAGGTGGCTCTCGAGGTGACGCCGCTGTAGAGGCACGGCGTGGACTCCCTCGCCCGTCGGGCGCCGATTTTTCAGCACACGCCCAGGTCAGAAGGGGTTGATGTGACCTGCGGCAGTTCGTTTGGGTCAATACGAAACAGTCATGTACGCTAATCGGGCGAGGTAAGGCATGCCTGACCTAAGGGCCTCGTCATCACACTCATCAACCGCCGGACCTTGAATCCGGCCCGTCACGAAAAGGGACCACTTCCATGGCCTTCTTCCGCCAGCGCGCCACCGGCGCCCTCGCCCTCTCCGCCGCCGCCCTCCTGGCGCTGTCCGCCTGCGCAGGAGGGGACTCCGCCTCCACGAGCAGCGGCTCCTCCGCCTCCGCCTCGCAGGCAGAGCAGGGCACCCCCGCCGCCACCGTCACGGACATGGCCGGCGACGAGGTCACGCTGCCCGAGGACCCGAAGAGCGTCATCGCCACGGACAACCGCTCCTTCCGCACCCTGGACGACTGGGGCATCGAGCTCTCCGCCGCGCCTCGTGCGCTCATGAACGGCACGGGGGTCTCCTATGAGGAGAACGACGACGTCTACGACCTCGGCTCCCATCGCGAGCCGGACATGGAGGGCTTCGTCACCGCCGAGCCGGACCTGATCATCAACGGCCAGCGGTTCTCCAGCATGAAGGAGGACATCAAGGGCCTGGCCCCGGAGGCCGCCCTCGTGGACACGAACATCGACACCGAGGCCGAGGACTTCCGGATGGACGAGGCCCTGAAGCAGCACACCACCCTGCTCGGCGAGGTCTTCGGCCACCAGGACGACGCGAAGAAGCTGATCGAGGACTTCGACGCCTCCATCGAGCGCGCCAAGGACGCCTATGACAAGGACCAGACCGTGATGGGCCTGATCGCCTCCGGCGGCAACCTCGCCTACGCGGCCCCGAGCACCGGCCGCGCGGTCGGCCCGGTGTTCGACATCCTCGGCCTGACCCCGTCCTTGGAGCAGGACGGCTCGACCAACCACATGGGAGACGACATCTCGGTCGAGGCCATCGCGCAGTCGAACCCGGACTGGATCATCGTGATGGATCGCGACGCGGCCACGAGCGCCTCGAAGGAGGCGGACTACTCCACCGCGGAGGAGCTCATCAAGCAGTCCCCGGTCCTGAAGGACGTCACGGCGGTGAAGGAGGATCAGATCATCTACCTGCCGAACAACTTCTACCTCACTGAGGACATCCAGAACTACACGACCCTCATGAACGAGATCGCAGACGCGTTCGGGAGCAAGGCATGACCTCCGCTCACACGAGCACGCAGGCGCCGGGTCCGGCAGCGGACCCGGCGCTTCGCCGTGACCCCATGGCCCGCGCCGCGGACGGTGACGACCGCTTCTGCTGGGTCCCCCCGGTGCCGGCACGGCGGCCCAAGACCCGGTGGCAGCGCACCTGGCCCCTGCTGGTCGGTGGACTGATCACCCTGGCGGTGGTGGTGACGTCCCTCTTCGTGGGCGTCTACGACGTGGTCAACGCCGAGGGCGGCTGGGCGATGTTCCAGACCACCCGCGTCCCGCGCACGGTCTCCCTCGTGCTCGCCGGATCCGCGATGGCGATGGCCGGCCTGGTGATGCAGCTGATGACGCAGAACAGGTTCGTGGAGCCCACCACCACGGGCACCACCGAGTGGGCGGGCCTGGGCCTGCTCATCACGCTGATCCTGTTCCCGGGCGCCCCGCTGATGGTCCGCATGGTCGGGGCCATCGTGTTCGCGCTGGTGGGCACGCTCGTGTTCTTCCTCTTCCTGCGGCGGGTGACCCTGAAGTCCTCGCTGATCGTGCCGATCGTGGGCATCATGCTCGGCGCCGTCGTGGGGGCGGCCTCCACGTTCCTGGCCCTGGAGACGGACATGCTCCAGCAGGTGGGGCAGTGGTTCAACGGCTCCTTCACGTCCGTCGTCGGCAGCCGCTACCTGCCGATGTGGGCCACCCTCGTGGTCCTCGTGGCCGTGTTCGTGATCGCCGACCGCTTCACCGTGGCGGGCCTCGGCAAGGACATCGCCACGAACGTCGGCCTCAACTACACGGCGGTGGTCTTCACCGGCGTCACCATGGTGGCGCTGGTGACCGGCGTGACCACCGTGGTCATCGGCTCCCTGCCGTTCCTCGGGCTCGTGGTGCCGAACCTGGTGTCCATGGTCCGCGGCGACGACCTGCGGTCGAACCTGCCGTGGGTGTGCATGGTCGGCGTGTGGATCGTGGGCGTCTGCGACATCCTCGCCCGCGTGGTCATCGCCCCGTTCGAGGTGCCCGTGTCCGTCATCCTGGGCATCGTCGGCGCCGGCGTTTTCGTGTTCCTGCTCGTGAGGAGGCGCCGCGGTGCCTGACGTGCTCAAGACCTCCAGCGCCGGACCGGACTCCGTGCAGGCCCCCGCCTCCACGGCGGACAGGCCGCGCCAGTCCGGGCCGTTCACCGACTCCCGCCACCGCACCCGGTACATCCTGCTGGTCGCGGCGCTCGTGCTGGTCTCGGCCGGCTCCACCCTCGGCATCCTGCTCTGGGACAACAAGGCCGCCCCGGGCACCCGGGCCTTCGAGCTGATCGTCGGCATGCGCATGGACGCGCTGGTGGTGATCGCCGTCGTCGCGTTCTGCCAGGCCTTCGCCACGGTCTCCTTCCAGACCGCCACGGGCAACCGGATCATCACGCCCTCGATCATGGGCTTCGAAGCCCTGTACACGGTCATCCAGACCGCCACCGTCTTCTTCCTGGGCGCCGCGGGCCTGACGCTCTTCGCCGGGGGAGCGCAGTTCTTCCTCCAGGCCGGCGCCATGGTCCTGTTCGCCACGGCGCTCTACACGTGGCTGCTCTCCGGCCGGCTCGGATCGATCCACATCATGCTGCTGGTGGGCGTCGTGATCGGCGGCGGCCTCGGCTCGCTGTCCTCCTTCATGCAGCGCATCATGGACCCCAACGAGTTCGACCTGCTCACCGCCCGCCTGTTCGGCAACATCGGCAACGCGGACACGGCCAACCTGAAGTACGTCATCCCGATCGTCGCGGTGACCGGCCTGGTGATCTGGCTGCGGGCCCGCCGCATGAACCTGGTGGCGCTCGGTGCAGACGTGACCAACAACCTGGGGCTGAACCACAAGCGGGAGGTCATGGTCTCGCTCTTCCTGGTGTCCGTGCTCATGTCCATGACCACCTCACTGATCGGCCCGATGACCTTCCTCGGGTTCCTCGTGGCCACCCTGGCCTACTCGGCCACGGACACCTACGACCATCGGCTGGTGCTGCCGGTCGCGTTCCTCATCGGCTATGCGATCCTCTCCACCGCCTACTTCGTGCTGCGGCACGTCTTCTACGCCCAGGGCGCGGTGACGGTGATCATCGAGCTCGTGGGCGGACTCGTCTTCCTGTTCGTCATCATGCGGAAGGGCCGCCTGTGATCACCCTCGAGAACGTCTCCAAGACCTACGGCGCCGAGACGACCATCGGCCCGGTGTCCTTCGAGATCCCCGCCGGCGGCGTGACCGCCCTGGTCGGCCCCAACGGCGCCGGCAAGTCCACCGTGCTCACCATGATGGGCCGCCTCCAGGAGGTGGACTCCGGCACCATCACGGTGAACGGCAGGGACATCACCGGCACCTCGTCCCGGGAGCTGGCGAAGACCCTGGCGATCCTGCGTCAGGAGAACCACTTCATCACCCGCCTCACGGTCCGCCAGCTGGTGGGCTTCGGCCGCTACCCGTACTCCAGGGGCCGCATCACGGTGGAGGACGAGAAGTACATCTCCGAGGCCATCGACTTCCTCAATCTCACCGCGTATGAGAACCGCTACCTGGACCAGCTCTCCGGCGGTCAGCGCCAGCGGGCCTACGTGGCCATGGTGTTGGCGCAGGACACGGACTACGTGCTGTTGGACGAGCCGCTGAACAACCTGGACATGCAGCACTCGGTGCAGATGATGAAGCAGCTGCGCCGCACCGCGGACGTCCTCGGCCGCACCGTGGTGATCGTCATGCACGACATCAACTTCGCCGCCGCCTATGCGGACCAGATCGTCGCCATGAACGACGGCCGGGTCTCCACGGTCGGCACCCCGGCCGAGATCATGCGCCCGGACGTGCTCCAGGGCATCTTCCACACCCCCTTCGAGGTCGTGGACGGCCCGGCCGGCCCGCTCGCCGTCTACTACTGAGCACTGCGTCGGCGACGACGGCCCCCCTCCCCGTCCCTTCCTCCTCGCCCCGGTGCGGGGACGGACGGAGGCGAGGGGGCGTCGTCGTGCCCCGGCGAGGGCGCCGGCAGGCGCGCGTGCACGCCCTCAGCGGACAGCTGGCACTCGCCTTGACCGAGTGCCAGGCGGGTTCCTAGAGTCATGGGTGTTGGCACTCGGGCCCTCCGGGTGCCAAGAATCCAGAACACCTCTGCCATCCGGCACCCGCGACGACGGTTCGGCAGTGACGAGTCGAAGAAGAAGGAGTGTGCAGCATGTCTGTCTCCATCAAGCCCCTCGAGGACCGCATCGTTGTCCGCCCGCTCGAGGCCGAGCAGACCACCGCGTCCGGCCTCGTGATCCCGGACACCGCCAAGGAGAAGCCGCAGGAGGGCCAGGTCGTGGCCGTCGGCCCGGGCCGCGTCGCCGAGAACGGCAACCGCGTGCCGGTGGACGTCGCCGAGGGCGACGTCGTCCTGTACTCCAAGTACGGCGGCACCGAGGTGAAGGTGAACGGCGAGGAGTACCTGGTGCTCTCCGCCCGCGACGTGCTGGCTGTCGTCACCAAGTGACCCGCCGCGACGGGCCCGGCGAGCGGCGCGCACCGCACCGGTGCGCGCGCCCCGGGCCCCTCGCGTCTTCGCACCCTCTGACTCCCTGAATGAAAGGAGCGTCCGTCATGGCCAAGCAGCTGGCTTTCAACGACGACGCACGCCGCGCCCTCCAGGCCGGCATCGACAAGCTCGCCGACACCGTCAAGGTCACCCTCGGCCCCAAGGGCCGCAACGTCGTCCTGGACAAGGCCTGGGGCGCGCCCACCATCACCAACGACGGCGTGACCATCGCCCGTGAGGTGGAGCTGGACGACCCCTACGAGAACATGGGCGCCCAGCTCGCCAAGGAGGTCGCCACCAAGACCAACGACATCGCCGGCGACGGCACCACCACCGCCACCGTCCTGGCCCAGGCCCTCGTGAACGAGGGCATGCGCCAGGTGGCCGCCGGTGCCGCCCCGAACGAGGTCAAGAAGGGCATCGCGACCGCCGTGGCCGCCGTCGAGCGCCGCCTGCTCGAGAACGCCCGCCCGGTCGCGGGCAAGGAGGTGGCCCACGTGGCCGCCATCTCCGCCCAGAACGACGAGGTCGGCGAGCTGCTGGCCCGCGCCTTCGACACCGTCGGCACCGACGGCGTCATCACCATCGAGGAGTCCTCCACGACCTCCACCGAGCTGGACGTGACCGAGGGCATGCAGTTCGACAAGGGCTTCCTGTCCCCGTACATGGTGACCGACGCCGAGCGCCAGGAGGCCGTCCTCGAGGACGCCTACGTGCTCATCAACTCCGGCAAGATCTCCAACGTGCAGGAGCTGCTGCCCCTGCTGGAGAAGGTCCTGCAGTCCAACAAGCCGCTGTTCGTGATCGCCGAGGACGTCGAGGGCGAGGCCCTCTCCACCCTGGTGGTCAACAAGATCCGCGGCACCCTGAACGTGGTGGCCGTGAAGGCTCCGGGCTTCGGCGACCGCCGCAAGGCGATGATGCAGGACATCGCGATCCTCACCGGCGCCCAGGTGGTCTCCCCGGACCTGGGCATGAAGCTGGAGCAGGCCGACCTGGACGTGCTGGGCACCGCCCGCCGCGTCACCGTCACCAAGGACTCCACCACCATCGTGGACGGCGGCGGCGCCGCCGACGAGGTGGAGGCCCGTGTGGCCCAGATCAAGGCCGAGGCCGCCGCCACCGACTCTGACTGGGACAGGGAGAAGCTCCAGGAGCGCCTGGCCAAGCTCGCCGGCGGCGTCGGCGTGATCCGCGTGGGCGCCGCCACCGAGGTGGAGCTCAAGGAGCGCAAGCACCGCATCGAGGACGCCGTGTCCTCCACCCGTGCGGCCCTGGAGGAGGGCATCGTCGCCGGCGGCGGCACCGCCCTCATCAACGCCCTGGCCGTCCTGGACGAGGACGAGGCCGTCCAGGGGCTGACCGACGACGCGCTCGTGGGTGTGGACATCGTCCGCAAGGCCCTGAAGCAGCCGCTGCGCTGGATCGCCCAGAACGCCGGGGAGGACGGCTACGTGGTCGTCTCCAAGGTTGCGGAGATGGAGCCCAACCAGGGCTTCAACGCCAAGACCGGCGTGTACGGAGACCTGATCGCCGACGGCGTGGTCGACCCGGTGAAGGTGACCCGTTCGGCCCTGGCCAACGCCGCCTCCATCGCCGCCCTGGTGCTCACCACCGAGACCCTCGTGGCGGACAAGCCGGAGGACGACGAGGACGACCACCAGCACTGACGCCCGTCACGGCCTGCAGCAGCCGCGTCCGCTCGCGACGTCGCCCCCGTGCCATCCGTATCGATGGCGCGGGGGCGACCATCCTGCCGGTCCCGCAATACCCCGCTACTCCTTGAGCGAGGCTCGGCCGGCTCGACCACAGACGCAGACGACGAAGGGTCCCAGCAATTCCTTGCTGGGACCCTTCGTGGTGCTCAGGCTTGCCGTATCACCAGATGCCGTTGGTGGAGTTGGCGTACTGGATTCCGGAAGTGGTGTTTCCGCTCGTCCGGGAGTCGAGGGTCGCACCGGCGGCGAGCTGACCGGAGCCCTTGGGGCCGGTGTAGGACCAGACGACCGGGCTCGTCCACGTGCTGAGCTTCTCGTTGTAGTAGTCGATGCAGTCGGCCGAGACGCCCTTTTCCAGGAGCGACTCGAACGTGGGCGCATCTGAGCCGGTGCTCGGGGTCACCAGGAGCGCATCATGGATACGGCCCCGACCGGTGGCGCCGTCACCGAAGCCGATCGCGATGTCCGCCTCGTTGTCGCCCAGGCCGGCACCCGGAAGCTTGCCCGAGAAAGTCCACTGGATCTTCGCGTCTCGGCCACCGACGGGGACGGGCGAGGAGCCGCGTTCGGTCTGAGACCAGGTGCGCGAACCCCAGGAGGTGCGGACCCCGGTGATGTCACGCACGTTGGTCACGGAGAGCTCGTTCACGCGGACCACGTCGATGGCCACCTTGAGGGGGTTCGTCTTGGTGAACGTGTAGGTGCACCGGGAGAGGTTCTTGATGTTGACGTAGGCATCGGTGGCGAAGCCATCGCCAGCGTTGAGCGGCTGGTAGAAGTTGATCTCGAGCTTGAGCGGAGCTCCGTTGCACGTCAGTGCGGCGGTGGCGTCCGCGAAGGCCTGATCGATGATCGTCTTGCTCTCGGCCGTGCAGGTGGGGGAGGCGGCCATGGCGGGGGCCGCGGCGGCGACCGCGACGGGGGCACCGACCAGGCGATGCCCTGTGCGACGGAACGACGGGAAAGGTTCTCGGTCATGGGAATCCTTCGGGAATGGCAGGGAAACCGACGGATCGGGCCATCAGGGATGTATCTGACGCTTACGCCGTCGCCCCCAATGTACCCCACTCCCATAGCGAAAAGGTCTATGAATTCGCTATGAAGGCGCGGCTCGGTTGACGGGCGGGCCGGAAGGGCGGTGCCGGGGCCGGTCCGCGCAGGCGGCCCGGCGACGGCGGCCCGGCGACGGCGCGCGGGCGCCGTCGCCGCCGCCGTGCCTCAGCGAGCGGAGACGGGGGAGCGAGCATCATCGTGGCGGCGGGCGTCCACGATCTCCTCCTCGTCCTCCATGATGTCTGCGCGCTCGGCGTTGTAGCGGTCCAGGTCGAGGATGTGCTCCTGCTTGGCCACGAGTGCCGGGATGAGCGCCTGGCCGGCCACGTTGGTGGCGGTGCGGCCCATGTCCACGATCGGGTCCACGGCCAGCAGCAGGGCCATGCCCTCGAGCGGCAGCCCCGCGGTGGACAGGGTCAGCGTGAGCATCACGGTGGCGCCGGTGGTGCCCGCGGTGGCGGCCGAGCCCAGGACGGAGACCAGGACGATCAGCGCGTACTGGCCCAGCGAGAGGTCGATGCCGAAGAACTGCGCCACGAACAGGGCGGCGATCGCCGGGTAGATCGAGGCGCAGCCGTCCATCTTGGTGGTGGCGCCCAGCGGCACGGCGAAGGAGGCGTAGCCGGTGGGGACGCCGAAGTTCCGCTCGGCCACGCGCTGGGTCACCGGCAGGGTGCCGATGGAGGAGCGGGACACGAACCCGAGCTGCACCGCGGGCCACACGCCGGAGAAGTACTGGCGCACCGAGAGGCCGTGCAGCTTCGCCAGGGCCGGGTAGAGCACGAAGAGCACCAGGGCGAGGCCGAGGTAGATCGCGACCACGAACTTCACCAGCGTGCCCATGGTGGTCCAGCCGTAGGAGGCCACCGCGTTGCCGAGCAGGCCCACGGTCCCCAACGGGGCCAGACGGATGATCCACCACAGGACCTTCTGGATCACGGCCAGCACGGAGCGGGAGAAGGACAGGAACGGCTCGGCCTTCGCGCCGACCTTGAGCGCTGCCACGCCGACGGCGATGGAGACGACCAGCACCTGCAGCACGTTGAAGTCCGGCGAGACGGAGACGGCACCGGACTCGGCCACGGACGCGGAGGCCTCCAGGCCGAGGAAGTTCGCCGGGATCAGGCCCTTGAGGAAGTCGAGCCAGCCGACCTCGCGGGCGGTGTAGTCGGTGGGGGCCTGCTGTCCGGTGCCGACGCCCGGCTGCACCACGGCGCCGACGGCGACGCCGATCAGCACGGAGACCAGCGAGGTCAGGGCGAACCAGAGCAGGGTCTTCGCCGCCAGGCGGGCGGCGTTGGTCACCTGCGCCAGGTTGGCGATCGAGGCGACCACCGCGAAGAACACGAGCGGCACCACGGTGGCGCGCAGCAGGGAGATGTAGGACGAGCCCAGGGTGGCCAGGCCCTCGCCCAGCCACGTGGGGGTGTCCTCGGTGTGGCCGGTGGCGCGGGCGAGCAGGCCCAGGGCCAGGCCCACCACCAAGGCGATGAGGATCTGCGGGCCGAAGCGCGTGTACCACGCGGAGGGTCGGGGGCGGTCGGAGGCACGCGCGGCCGCCTGCTCGGGGGCGTCCGAGCGCGGGGGCGTGGGGGAGGCGTTCTGCGAAGTCATCGGGCGACGATAGGCCGGGTGCGGGGCAGGGAGCGGCCGGGGGGTCATCCAGGGCAACAGTCGTGATCGTGGACACCAGGCGACGTGCTCGGGCCGTCGGGCGGGCCGACGGCGGCAGGTGAGCTTCCCCACCCCACGGCCGCCCCGTGTGTGCGCGGTCGTAGACTGTCAGGCACCGGTGCTGCGCGCCGGTGCCTGATGCCGTCTCCCGCTCGAAAGGTTCTGCGCCCGTGAACGTCACGTCCTCTGGTCCGTCGCCGGATCCCGTCGCCACCGCCGCCGACCCGTTCGGGTTCTTCGGCCTCACCTACGACGACGTCCTGCTGCTGCCGAACGCCACGGACGTCATCCCGGCCGACGCCGACACCTCGACGCGCCTGACCCGGCGGATCAGCCTCAACATCCCCATCATCTCTGCGGCGATGGACACCGTGACCGAGGCGCCGCTGGCCATCGCCATGGCCCGCCAGGGCGGCATGGGCATCATCCACCGCAACCTGTCCATCGAGGACCAGGCCTCCCACGTGGACCGCGTGAAGCGCTCCGAGTCCGGCATGATCACCGACCCGGTGACCATCGGCCCGGACGCCTCCCTCGCCGAGCTGGACGAGCTGTGCGCCCGGTACCGCGTCTCCGGCCTGCCGGTGGTGGCCGAGGACCGCACCCTGCTGGGCATCATCACCAACCGGGACACCCGCTTCATCCCGCAGGAGGAGTGGCAGACCCGCACGGTCGAGACCGCCATGACCCGCATGCCGCTGGTCACGGCCCGTGAGGGCATCTCCCGCGAGGAGGTGCTCGAGCTCTTCTCGCACAACCGGGTGGAGAAGCTGCCGCTGGTGGACCGCAAGGACCGCCTCACCGGCCTGATCACCATCAAGGACTTCGACAAGGCATTGAAGTACCCGGACGCCGCGAAGGACGAGGAGGGCCGCTTGCGCGTCGGCGGCGCCGTCGGCTTCTTCGGCGACGGCTGGGAGCGGGCCATGGCGCTCGTCGAGGCGGGCGTGGACGTGCTCGTGGTGGACACCGCGAACGGCCACACCCACGGTGTGCTGGACATGATCGCCCGCCTGAAGAAGGAGAAGTCCGCCCGGCACGTGGACGTCATCGGCGGCCAGGCCGCGACCTACGCCGGGGCCAAGGCCATCGTGGACGCCGGGGCGGACGCCGTGAAGGTCGGCGTGGGCCCGGGCTCCATCTGCACCACCCGCGTGGTCGCCGGCGTCGGCGTCCCGCAGATCACCGCCATCTACGAGGCCGCCAAGGCCGCGATCCCGGCCGGCGTGCCGCTGATCGCCGACGGCGGCCTGCAGCACTCCGGGGACATCGGCAAGGCCCTCGTGGCCGGCGCCGACTCCGTGATGCTCGGCTCCCTGCTCGCCGGCACCGCAGAGTCCCCGGGCGACCTGGTCTTCTACCAGGGCAAGCAGTTCAAGGCCTACCGCGGCATGGGCTCCCTGGGCGCCATGCAGACCCGCAACGGCCAGCGCTCCTTCTCCAAGGACCGCTACTTCCAGGCCGACGTGCCGAGCGAGGACAAGCTGATCCCCGAGGGCATCGAGGGCCAGGTTCCCTACCGCGGCCCGGTGGGCGCCGTGGTCCACCAGCTGGTGGGCGGCCTGCGCCAGACCATGTTCTACACCGGCTCGGAGACCGTGCCCCAGCTCAAGGAGCAGGGCCGCTTCGTGCGCATCACCGCGGCGGGGCTGAAGGAGTCCCACCCGCACGACATCATGATGACCGTCGAGGCGCCGAACTACCGAGGCCACTGACACCGGCCGGCCGCACCGGCCGAAAGCGCCGCCGCGAGGGGTGGGACCGCACCGGTCCCGCCCCTCGTCGCATGTCTGCACCGGCGCGGCTCTCGACTACCCTGGAGGGGTGAGCAACGAGATCGAGATCGGACGTGGCAAGCGTGGCCGTCGGGCCTTCTCCCTGGACGACGTGTCGGTGGTCCCGGCGCGTCGCACGCGTGACCCCGAGGACGTGAACCTGTCCTGGCAGATCGACGCCTTCACGTTCGACATGCCGGTGATCGGCGCCCCGATGGACTCCGTGATGTCCCCGGACACGGCCATCGCCCTGGGCCGGCTCGGCGGCCTCGGCGTCCTCAACCTCGAGGGGCTGTGGACCCGTCACGAGGACCCGACCTCCCTGCTGGAGGAGATCGCCTCCCTGCCGGACGAGCCGGGCAGCCCTGAGGTCACCCGCCGCCTCCAGGAGATCTACTCCGCGCCGATCCGTGCCGAGCTGATCACCGAGCGTCTGAACCGGATCCGCGAGTCCGGCGTCGTCGTAGCCGGCTCGCTCACCCCGCAGCGCACGCAGGAGTTCTACCGCACGGTCGTCGAGGCCGGCGTCGACCTGTTCGTCATCCGCGGTACCACCGTCTCGGCCGAGCACGTCTCGACCGCCAAGGAGCCGCTGGATCTGAAGAAGTTCATCTACGAGCTCGACGTCCCGGTGATCGTCGGCGGCGCGGCCGGCTACACACCGGCGCTGCACCTGATGCGCACCGGCGCGGCCGGCGTGCTCGTCGGCTTCGGCGGCGGCGCGTCCTCCACGACCCGCCGCGCACTGGGCATCCGCGTGCCGATGGCCACCGCCGTCTCGGACATCGCCGAGGCCCGCCGCGACTACATGGACGAGTCCGGCGGCCGCTACGTGCACGTGATCGCCGACGGCGGTCTGGGCACCTCCGGCGACATCGTCAAGGCGATCGCCATGGGCGCCGACGCCGTCATGCTCGGCGCCACCCTGGCCCGCGCTACGGACGCCCCGGGCGGCGGATGGCACTGGGGCGGCGAGGCCGCCCACCCGGTGCTTCCGCGCGGCCACCGCACCCGCGTCGGCCAGGCGGCTCCGCTCGAGGAGCTGCTCTGGGGCCCGGGGCGCCAGACCGACGGCACCACGAACCTCATGGGCGCCCTCAAGGCGGCCATGGCGACCTCCGGCTACACCGAGCTCAAGGACTTCCAGAAGGTCGAGGTCATCGTGAACCCGGCCGTCGGCGCCTGAGCCCCGCACCGGCCCCTGCCCGGCAGGGGCCTCCGGAGCCGCCCCTCCGGCACCCGCCACCGTCCCCGACCCCCTTCGGAGCTGAACCGCGTGCTGCGCACCGCCCTGAAGCCGTTCTGGCTGCTGATGCTCGTGCTGACGATCGTGGTGTCCGGCGTGTTCGTCTACCTGTCCAAGTGGCAGTTCGAGAGCGCCGAGACCGCTGCGCCGCCCCCGCGCGAGCAGACGGAGAACGCGGTCCCGCTCGTGGGCCACATCAACCCCGCCGAGCCGCTGCTGGCCTCCCAGGCGGACCAGGTGCTCGAGTTCTCCGGCACCTTCCTGCCGGACACGGACGTCGTGGTGGACAACCGCCTCCTGCGGGGAGAGGACGGCTACTGGGTGGTCTCCGCCTTCCGCCCGGACGAGGCGCCGGAGGGCGCCCCCGAGGGCATCGTCATGCCGGTCGTGCGCGGCTGGTCCGCGGACGCCGCCGCGGCCGACCCCGCCCCGGAGGGCGAGGTGACCGTCACCGGCCGCCTGCTGCCGCCCGAGGGGCCGCTGCCGCGGGTGAAGGACGGGCCGGACACCGGCGGCCGCATCCTCGTGGACAGCCTCTCGGCGGCCCAGCTGACGAACTTCTGGGACGTGCCCTCCTACGCCGCGTTCGTCGCGGCCTTCGAGGTCGTGGACGCCGCCGGCGCGGACGTGGGCGTCGGCGCCGCCGAGGGCGGCCTGGAGCCGGTGTGGGTCGCGCCGCAGCCGGACGAGACCACCATCGTGTGGCTCAACGTCTTCTACGCCGTCGAGTGGATCATCTTCGCCGGCTTCGCCCTGTACCTGTGGTGGCGCTTCGTCCGTGACGACCACGCCCGCGAACTGCGCGAGGCCGAGCTCGACGCCGAGTGGGAACGGACCTGGCGCGCCGAGGAGCTCGAGCGACGCCGTGCCGAGGCGGCCCGGGCCAAGGAGGAGGCCCGCCGCGCCTACGCCGCCTACCACGGCCTCGACGCGGCGATCCCCGCAGACCAGACCCCCGCAGACCGCAGCCCCGGGGCCGGACGCCCCGACGCACCCCAGGAGTGAGCATGAGCCAGGACCACCCGACCCCGGACCCCCGCCACGAGCCGGTCGACCCGGACACCCTGCCGGACCCGGAGGACATCACCGAGGACGACCTCGGCCCCGCCCCCGCCCGCCCCCAGACGCGCCGCCGCTTCGCCGGCACCCGCCAGCAGATCCGTGGGGCCAAGACCTTCTACAAGGTCTGTGCGTGGATCACCGGCGTCATGCTGCTGCTGCTCGTGGCGGAGATGATCGCGAAGTACGGCTTCGGCAACGAGATCTTCGCCGGCGGGGTCACCGCGGACGGCGTGGAGAACACCGTCGGCTTCCACCCGGAGGACTCGGTCACCGGGGGAGTGAACCTCTCCAGCGCCATCCTCATCGCCCACGGCTGGATGTACGTGGTCTACCTGTTCGCCGGCTTCCGCGTGTGGAACTTCATGCGCTGGAACCCGCTGCGGCTGTTCCTCATGGCCGGCGGCGGCGTGGTCCCGTTCCTGTCCTTCATCGTGGAGAAGAAGATCGACCGGGACGTCGAGGCCGAGCTGCACCGCTTCCCGGACGCCGCCCTCCGCTACTGACCCGCCCCCGGCGCCCCGGCGGGGCGCCCGAGACTTGCCCACGACGGCGTCGGCTCACCAGAGCCGGGTGCGCGGCCGTCGTCGTCCCCCCGCCTCCGGTGGCTCGACTATCCTGGACGGGTGACTGAGAACGCACCCCTTGAGGAGAACGCCACCGAGCTGGCCGAGGTGATGCCGACCGTCCTGGTGCTGGACTTCGGCGCACAGTATGCACAGCTGATCGCCCGCCGCGTACGCGAGGCCAACGTCTACTCCGAGGTCGTCCCGGCCTCGACCCCCGCCGAGCAGATCCTGGCCCGCAAGCCTGCGGCGCTGGTGCTCTCGGGCGGCCCGTCCTCGGTTTACGAGGAGGGCGCCCCCCAGCTCGATCCGGCGCTGCTGGAGGCCGGCGTGCCCGTGCTCGGCCTCTGCTACGGCTTCCAGTCCATCGCGCATGCGCTGGGCGGCACCGTGGCGAAGACCGGCACCCGCGAGTACGGCTCGACGCGCCTGGAGACCGTGGAGTCCGACTCCGTGCTCTTCGCCGGCCAGGACGACGACCAGGTGGTCTGGATGTCCCACGGCGACGCCGTCACCGCGGCCCCGGAGGGCTTCGCCGTCACCGCCACCACCTCCGGTGCGCCGGTCGCGGCGTTCGAGGACCGCGAGCGCCGCATCTTCGGCGTGCAGTGGCACCCGGAGGTCGGCCACTCCTCGCGCGGCCAGGAGGTCATCTCCCGCTTCCTGCACGAGGGCGCCGGCCTGGGCTCGGACTGGACCGCCACGAACGTGATCGACGAGCAGGTCGCCCTGATCCAGGAGCAGATCGGCGACGCCCGCGCGATCTGCGCCCTCTCCGGCGGCGTGGACTCCGCCGTGGCCGCCGCCCTGGTGCAGCGCGCCATCGGCGACCGCCTGACCTGTGTCTACGTGGACCACGGCCTCATGCGACAGGACGAGTCCGCACAGATCGAGAAGGCCTTCGGCGAGTCCACCGGCGGCGCCCGCCTGATCATGGTCGACGCCCGCGAGGACTTCCTGAGCGCCCTCGCCGGCGTCACGGATCCCGAGCAGAAGCGCAAGATCATCGGCGAGCGGTTCATCCGCACCTTCGAGAAGGCCCAGGCGGACATCGTCCGGGAGTCCGCGGACGACCCGCACGCCCCGGACGTGAAGTTCCTGGTGCAGGGCACCCTGTATCCGGACGTCGTCGAGTCCGGAGGCGGCGACGGCACGGCGAACATCAAGTCGCACCACAACGTGGGCGGCCTGCCGGATGACATCGAGTTCGAGCTCTGCGAGCCGCTGCGCGCCCTGTTCAAGGACGAGGTCCGTGCCGTCGGCTCCGAGCTGGGACTGCCGGACGAGATCGTCTGGCGCCAGCCGTTCCCGGGCCCGGGCCTGGGCATCCGCATCATCGGCGAGGTCACCGCCGAGCGCCTGGACCTGCTGCGCGCCGCCGATGCGATCGTGCGCGCCGAGATGACCGCCGCCGGCCTGGACCGTCACATCTGGCAGTGCCCGGTGGTGCTCCTGGCAGATGTCCGGTCCGTGGGCGTCCAGGGCGACGGCCGCACCTACGGCCATCCGATCGTGCTGCGCCCGGTCACCTCCGAGGACGCCATGACCGCGGACTGGGCGCGCATCCCCGAGGACGTGCTCGCCCGGATCTCCAACCGCATCACCAACGAGGTCGACGGGGTCAACCGCGTGGTCCTCGACATCACCAGCAAGCCGCCGGGCACCATCGAGTGGGAGTGAGCGGCCGGGGCGACCGCCGTGGGCTCGGGCCCTGAGGGTCCCTGCCCGCGGCGGTCGCGCCGCCGTTCCCGCCCCGTCCGACACCGCCCGACGACCTCGCATCCCGCGCACCGCCCCCGCGTGGACCAGGAAGGACCGCACCGACCGTGACCGAGCACCAGTTCCCGCGCCTGAACCGGGCCCGCGCCGCCGCCTCCGGCGAGACCGCGGGCGACGAGCAGCGCCCGGACCCGGCCACCTGGGTCTCCTCGCTGGGCTCCGGGGCCGAGAATGACACGATGCTGCGGTTCGCCCCGTCGGCGCAGAACAGCATCGACGTCACGCAGGGCAACAGCTCCGGCCTGTCCCAGCTGATGCTCGGCCGCCGCACCCGCCTGTCCACGCTGCTGCGGTCCGAGGAGGAGCGCGAGCAGGCCCGCAGCGTCTCCCTGGCCCTGCGCGCCAAGGTCCGGGAGCTGTCCGAGGAGCGCGGCATCGACGTCGGCGCCCTCGCCGTGGGCCTCGCGTCCTGGACCGCGGTGGAGGACGGTCGCCGGGAGCGACGCTCCGCCCCCGTGCTGCTCGCCCGCGTGGCCACCGCCATGCGCCGTGGTGCCCGTGGCCGGGACGAGATGGAGGTGCAGATCATCGAGCACGCCGAGCTCAACCCGGCGCTCGTGCGCAATCTGCGCCGCCACCACGGCATCGAGCTGGACCCGGAGCAGTTCCGGCACGCCGCCTACGCCATGGCCCGCCTCGAGCCGGCCCCGGCGCTGCACCTGCTGCAGGAGAAGGCCGGCCACCTCACCGACTTCGAGGTCGAGCACCGCCTGCTCATCTCCACGTTCGCGGACCTGGGGGACACGGCCCGTGTGCCCGAGTCCCTGGAGCACCGCCCCGTGGTGCAGGCACTGTACGACGCCGGCACCGGCATGGTCCCGCGCCGCCGGAGCCTCGAGGACACCGGCCTGCTCCCGGTGGCCCAGCGCCGCGCCGCGGACGAGCGCCACGTGCTGGACGCGGACCCGTCCCAGCAGCGCGTGCTGGACCATGCGCTCGCGGGGGAGTCGTTCCTCGTCCAGGCCGCCCCCGGTACCGGCCAGACCCAGACCGCCGCGAACCTGGCCGCCCAGCTGGCGTGGGACGGCAAGCGCGTGCTCGTGGTGGCCGAGCGCTCCGCGGCCCTCGAGGACTTCCAGGACCGCCTGGACTCCGTGGGGCTGCGGGACATCGTGCTGGACGTGCCTGCCCACCCGGAGGCCGAGCCGCTGCGTCGGCAGCTCGTCCAGGCCGTGCTGCGTGCCGAGCGGGCGCCGGACCCGGAGACCGGCCCGCTCCAGCAGGAGCTCGCCGCGCACCATGCCCGCCTGTCCGAGCATGTCTCCTCGCTGCACCACGTGCGTCCGCGGTGGGGCTGCTCGCCGTACCAGGCCATGCAGGCCCTCGCCGCGCTGACCTCCCTGCCGACCTCCCCGTCCACCACTGTGCGCCTGAACCGCTCCGTGCTGGACTCCACCGTGAACCGCCAGGCCGTGGCCGAACAGCTGGTCCGCGCCGGCGAGCTCGGCGCGTTCTCCGCCGCCTCCACGCAGTCCCGCTGGTTCGGTGCGCGCGTGCGCAACGTCCAGGAGACCGAGGCGGCCACCGAGCTGGCGGAGGAGCTGGCCGCGCGCCTGGCGATCGCCCGCCGCGCCGTCGAGTCCGCCGCCGGCGAGGCCGGCCTGCGCCCGGCGGACACCGTGGCCGGCTGGGCCGAGCAGGTCGAGCTCTACCACGCCGTCCGCCGGTCCCTGCAGACCTTCACCCCGGAGGTCTACGCGCAGGATGTGCCCGCCATGGTCGCCGCCACCGCCTCGAGCTCGTGGCGCCGCGGCCACATGGTGGAGATGTCCTCGGTGACCCGCGCCCGCCTGCGCCGCGCCGCCAAGGACGTCGTGCGTCCGGGCGTCCACCCGGAGGACCTGCACGCCGCCCTCGTCCAGGTCGAGGAGCAGCAGGCCGTCTGGGCCCGCTTCGCCGGAGGTCCGTCCACCCCCACCGCTCCGGGCATCACCGACCGCGCCCTGGACGCCGTCGCGGACGTCGTGGACCGTCTCGACCGCCTGCAGGAGGTCCTCGCCGCCGAGCAGACCGAGGACGTGCAGCTCGTGGACCGGGACGTGGACGAGCTCGCCGCGCTGGTGGACGGCCTCGTCGCAGACCGCGACACCCTCGCCTCCCTGCCGGAGCGCACCCTCGTGCTGGACCAGCTCCGGGACCACGGCCTGGACGAGCTGCTCCAGGACCTGCACCGTCGCGAGGTGCCGACGGCCGGCCTCACCAGCGAGCTCGAGCTCGCCTGGTGGCAGTCCGCCCTCGAGGCGATGATCTCCGGCGACGACTTCCTGGCCATGATGGACGGCCCGGCCCTCACCGGCGTCGAGCGCCGTTACCGCGAGCTGGACCGGGCCCACCTGGACTCCGGCGCCGCCCGCCTGCGCCATCACCTCGGCACGCAGTGGAAGGAGGTCCTCGGCCGCTACCGCGCCGACGCCTCCGTGCTGCGCACTATGCTCAAGCAGGGCAGCGTCACCGTCTCCGGGCTGACCACCCTCGCCCCCGAGCTGCTTCAGCCGCTGGTGCCGGTGGTCACCACCTCGCCGATGGCCCTCACGGAGTTCGGCGACGAGTGGGAGGCGGACGCGGTGATCCTGCTCGAGTCCGCGTCGACCTCGCTGGCCTCCGCCATGGGCGCCCTGACCCGTGCGAAGCAGGTCATCGCCTTCGGAGACCCGGTGCTCGGCCGCCCGCAGCCGTTCCAGGTCTCCGTGGACCCCACGGCCACCGCCGGCCCGCTGCGTCCGCTCACCTCCGCGCACAGCGCCCTCGAACAGGTCCTGCCGAGCGTGCCGCTGCGCACCATGCACCGCGGCCTCGAGCGCACTCTCGTTCGCATCCTGTCCGCCGCGGACTATGAGGGCGCCCTGGACGCCGTCCCGCACGCCGGCGAGCTCACCGGCCGCGACCGCCCCGTGGTGGCCCACTACCTCGAGGACGGCACCGGCATCCCGCTGACCGGCGGCGACGCCGTCGTGTCCACCGTCGCGGACGTGACTCGCACGGTCGAGCTGGTGTTCGAGCACATCCGCACCCGCCCGGAGAAGTCCCTGGCCGTCATCACGGTCTCCGAGCAGCACGCCCGGAAGGTCGCCGCCGCGGTGCGCGCCACCGCCGCGAAGAACCAGTGGGCCCTGGACTTCCTGTCCCGCGGCCGCGGAGACGACGACGCCCGCGAGCCGTTCGTGATCGCCCCGGTCGTGCGCGCCGCAGGCATCGTCCGCGACGAGGTCGTGTTCTCCCACGGCTACGGCCGCACCCCGCACGGCCGCGTGGTCCACCACTTCGGCGCCTTCTCCGACCCGGACGGCGCCCGCATGGTGGCCCTCGCCTTCACCCGCGCCCGGGAGCGCATGCACCTGGTCTCCGCCCTGCGCGCCGAGGACCTCGAGGAGGACCGCCTCTCCGGTGGCGCCCTGGACTTCTACCGGATCCTCCAGGCCTACTTCGGCCAGGAGCAGCAGGCGCCGGGGGCCGGCGTGCCGAATCCGCTCAACCAGGACCTCATCCGCCGCCTCGGCGAGCACGGGGCGAAGGTGTGGCCGCTGTTCGGGTCTGTCATGGACATGGCCGTGTGGGACCCGCAGGGCGAGTCCGCGCCGCTGGCACTCGCCTCGGACGGCGCGGACACCTACACGGCGCTGACCGTGCGCGAGCGGTCCCGCCTGCTGCCGGAGGCCCTCGAGGCCCGCGGCTGGGACCCGGTCACCCAGTGGACCATCGACGTGTTCGCGGACCCGGAGGCGCTGGCGGACCGCTATGCCGACCGTCTCGGCGTGGACGCCGAGGCCGCGCACCTGGGCTGGACCGGTGAGGACGGGGACGCACAGCAGTGAGCGGGGACCCGGCGCCGGAGGGGCCGGAGCGGTCGGGGTCGGTCGGCGCTGAGAGGGACAGCGCGAAGACCGGCGCGGACCGGCGGCCTGCGGCGGTGCAGCCGGCCGTGCCTCGTCGTCGCCGTGGCCCGCGCCGCGCCTCGGTGCCCGGCACGGGACCGGCGGGAGCGGACGGTGCCGAGCCGCGCATCGTGGGGCTCAACGCGGAGCCGAGCGACGCCGTCGTCCCGGAGACGGGCAGGCCTGCCGCGACCGATGCGCGCGGACGGTGGATCCTCGACCAGCGCCCGCCCCACTGGGGCTGAACGGGGCGACGCTGGGGCTGAACGGGGCACCGCTGGGGCTGAACGGGGCGCCGGACCGGGCGTCGGCACCCGACGACGAAGCCCTCGTTCCGATCCGGAGCATGAGAGGCATGCTCTAGATCGGAACGAGGGCTTCCGGATGCCTCGGCTCAGCCCGACGACGACGAGCCCGAGGACGAGGACGACGACGAGGAGCGCGGACCCGCGCCCGAGCCCGAGCCCGAGTGCGAGGAAGAAGACGACGACGAGGAGCCCGAACCCGAGCCCGAGCGCGAGGGCTCCGAGGAGGAGGACCCGCCCGAGTTCCGCGAGTCGGTCCGGTAGAACCCGCCGCCCTTGAACGTCACACCCACGGAGCCGTACTGCTTGCGCAGCGTGCCGCCGCACTCGGGGCACTCGGTGAGGGAGTCGTCGGTGAAGGACTGGACGATGTCGAAGGCGTGGTCGCAGTCCTTGCAGCGGTAGGCATAGGTGGGCATGGGTTCCTCCGTGGGGGAGCGGTGCGTCGGTGCCGGTCGCGCCCGTGCGGGCCCGGCTCGATGCAGAATCCTAGTCCCGCTGCCCGGCACGGCCTGCGCCGGTGGGGTCCGCGTCGGCGAAAGGCGGGCCGAACCACACGAGCCCGTCCGCGGTGGCGACGCCGTGCACGGGCCGGTCCGTCGCCTCGGCCGGCACCTGACCGGCCGGCAGCACCTCGTCCGGGAACAGGAGCGCGACCCGGGGCAGCCGGTCCGGCAGCGCGGCGAGGGCACGGTCGTAGTAGCCGCCGCCCTGGCCCAGCCGCATGCCCGCCGAGTCCACCGCGAGACCGGGCATGATCAGCGCGGCGGCCGTGTGCAACGCCGACGTCGGCAGGCGCTCGCCGACCGGCTCCTCCACCGGGGCGTGGGCGGACCGGGCTGTGGCCACGCCGGGTGTCCACACCGTCCAGTCCATCCGCCTCCCCTCGGCCGTGACGGGGACGAGGACCCGGGCGTCGGCGGCGTGGAGGCGGGTGCGCAGGGACGCGGTGTCCGGCTCCGTGGGCATCGGCAGGACGGTCGCGACCGTGGTGTCCGCGCCGGCCGCGGCACGCTCGGCGATCCGCGGGCCGAGCCAGGACCACAGGTGTCCCACCGCCGCCTCGGACAGTCGGGCGCGCTCGGCGTCGTCCCGTTCCCGACGACGGCTGCGCACCTGAGTGCGCAGCCGCGCCTTGGCCTCGGCGCAGGTCTCAGGGGTGTCCATGTCCCTCATTGTGCCGCCTAGGATCGGGGGCATGTCCTGGCTGACCGACCCCTGGCCCGCCGTGCTGCGGCACGACACCCTGACCGTGCGCCCCCTGGTGCGCGGCGACCGGCGGGACTGGGAGGAGCAGCGCTGTGCCAACGCGGAGTGGCTGACCCCCTGGGACGCCACCAGCCCGGAGCCGGGGAGCGGTCCGACGACCTTCGCGCAGATGGTGCGGTGGTACCGCCGCTCGGCGCGGCAGGGGCTGTCCTACACCTGGGCGATGGCCCTGGACGAGGACGCTCCGGGCCGGGACCGCCTGGTGGGGCTGATCAGCCTCGGAGGCATCCAGGGCGGTTCGGTGCGCTCCGGTGCGGTCGGCTACTGGATCGACCGCCGCCAGGCCGGCCGCGGGCTGACTCCCACCGCCGTGGCCATGGTGACGGACTGGGCCTTCCACGGGCTCGGCCTACACCGGGTGGAGATCAACGTCCGCCCGGAGAACGCCCGCAGCCTGCGCGTGCCGGAGAAGCTCGGCTTCCGTCGGGAGGGGCTGCGTGAGCGCTACCTGCACGTGGCGGGCCGGTGGTGCGACCACATCAGCTACGCACTCACCGTCGAAGAGGTCCCGGACGGGGTGCTCGCGGGGTGGCTGGAGAGCCGCCGGAGAGGACCCGCCGGGGGCTGACCGCGGCCTGAATCCGGCGACTGCCGGTGTGTTCGAGACGACACGCCGCGGTGAATGACAACCGTGTGATTCCAGCCGCTACGCTGGAGGCATGGATGAGATCAACACCCTTGCGGCGGAGCTCAACGCCGTCCTCGGCGTGTTCTCCGACCTGCGCGTCAGCGCGTCGCTGGTGATCCTCGCCCTCATCCTCTGGCTCGGATGGAATGTGGTCACGGCCGAGCGCAGACGCGCCGACGCCCGTGAGGCACACGCCGCCGAGGCCGCTGCTTCCCCTGCCGCTGACGCGGCCGTAGACTCCGCTTCGACGACCTCGCCTCAGGAGGGGACACCCATGACCAGCGCGTCCGCGCCGGCGCCCAAGCGCCGCACCTTCCGCCTTCCCGCCGTCCGCCGCCCCTCCTTCGCCACCCGCCGCGCCGCTCCGGCCGGCGGCTTCCGTGTGCGCTGGGGCCGCACGGCCCTGTTCCTGGCCGCGGTCGCGCTGGCCGTGACCTTCCTCGTGACCGGTGTCGCCGCCGCCTTCGGCGCGGAGACCGTGACCGTCGCGGGATGGTCCCTGCTCGGAGCCCTTGCCGCGGTCGCCACCCTGCGCGTCCTGGCCGTCCGTGAGCGGAAGGCCCGTCGTGCCGCCCGCGCGGCCCGGGCCGAGGCCGAGGCCCACCGGGCGCCGGCCCACATCGCCCGCGGCGTGCACGTCGCCCGGTCCGCCGCCCGCACCGCCGAGCCGGCGGTGGAGAGGACCGAGACCGCCGCCCCGGTCGCTGCGGCGCCGGCGGAGAAGGCCGCCCCGTCCGTGGACGTCCGTCCTGCCGCCGCGCAGGCGGCACAGACCGAGGCCTCGGCCGCGGAGCAGGCGCTGCCGGTCCGGGTGGAGGAAGCACAGAAGCCCCGCACCGTGGTGCTGCCGACCGTGCCCCGCCCGACCTACCTCGACGCTCCGGAGATGCAGCGCTCAGCCCCTGCTCGCATCGAGACCGCCGAGAAGGTGCCCTCCGGCGACGTGCGCCTGGCCGACGGCGTCTCCGAGCTGCAGCGTCGTCGCCTGCGGGACCAGGCCACCCCGGCGCTCGACCTCGACTCGGTGCTGGCCCGCCGCCGCGCCTCCTGATCGTCCGCAGGCCGCTCACGGCCTCCGGCACCCGTCACCGCACCTGACGCAGAACGGCCCGCCTCCTCATCGCCGAGGAAGCGGGCCGTTCCGCGTCTGTGCCCGGGCCCTGTCCGTCAGGAGGCCGGCGGGTAGTCGTCCTCATGGGCGAGGCGATAACCGACGCCGCGGACGGTGACGATGCGGTCGGCGCCGATCTTGCCGCGCAGGTAGCGCACGTACACGTCCACCACGTTGGAGCCCGGGTCGAAGTCGTAGCCCCAGACGCTGTCCAGCAGCTGCTCGCGGCTGAGGGCCTGGCCCGGATGGCGCAGGAACTCCTCCGCCAGGGCGAACTCGCGGGCGGACAGGTCCACGCTCCTGCCGCCGATACGCACGTCGTGGGCCACCGGGTCGAGCTCGAGGTCAGCGTGGCGCAGGACCGGGTCCTCCGGTGCCGCCGGAGCACCGCCGCCGGTGCCGCGCAGGCGCAGCCGGACACGGGCGACCAGCTCGGCGAAGCGGAAGGGCTTCGGCATGTAGTCGTCTGCGCCGCCGGTGAGTCCGGAGACCGTGTCCTGGGCGGAGGAACGGGCGGTCAGTATGATCACGGGGACGTGTTCGTCATGCACCCGCAGCCGCCGCAGGACGTCGAAGCCGTCGATGTCCGGCAGCCCCAGGTCGAGGATGATGAGATCGAACGAGCCCGTCAGGGCGAGCCCGAGCCCCTCCTGACCGGTGTCCGCGACGGTGACGGAGAAGCCCTCCGCCTTCAGGCCCTTGGTGACGAAGCGGGCGATGCGCTCCTCGTCTTCGATGAGCAGGATCGGCGTCATGGTGTCGGTGCCTCCGGGGCTCGGTCCTTCGGTGGAGTGCGCAGGGGGATCTCCATGGTGAACACCGACCCGGTGCCCTCCACGGACTCGAGGCTCACGTGACCGCCGTGCGCGGCGGCGATCGCGGAGACGATGGTCAGGCCCAGGCCGGAGCCCTCCTGCCGGGTGCTGGCGCCGCGTCCGAAGCGCTCGAAGATGCGCTCACGGTCCTCCTGCGCCACGCCGATGCCCTGGTCACGGACCCACAGACGCAGGGTGTCCCCGGCGACGGCCGTGCCGAGCTGCACGCGGGTCCCGTCCTCCGAGTAGCGGACGGCGTTGGAGGCGAGCTGGAGCCACGCCTGGGTGATGCGCTGCACGTCCAGCATCGCGGTGGTCTCGGCAGCCGACTCGAGGAGCCACTCCCGCTCGCCCAGCTGCGCGGCCTTCTCCAGCACGGCGGAGGTCAGGGCGGCCACGTCCACGGCCTCGGGGGCCACGAAGTCCGGGCGTGCGGTCTTGGCGAGCAGGACCAGGTCGTCGACGAGCCGGCGCATGCGCTGCAGCTCGTCCAGGGAGATGTCCATGGACTCGCGGACGTCCTCCGAGTCCTCGGGGTCCATCACCTCGAGGTTGCCCTGCACGATGGTGATGGGGGTGCGCAGTTCGTGGCCCACGTCGTCCAAGAGCTGGCGCTGCGAGGAGAACGCCGCCTCGAGTCGCTCCAGCATCTCGTTGAAGCCCGTGCTGAGCTTGGCGACGTCGTCGTGTCCGGTCACCGGCACACGGCGGGAGAGGTCGCGCTCGGTGATCGTGCGGACCGTGGCGCTGAGCTGGTCCAGGGGGGTGAAGACCCGGCGCAGGAGGATCCAGGCCAGCAGGACGACCACCAGGGTGGACAGCAGGGCGGCCAGCGCATAGCCGGAGTACGTCTCCTGCAGTTCGTCGATCTCGGCCTCCACGTCGAAGGCCACCAGCAGTGCACCGCGGTCCTCGGCGGCGGTGCCGCCCACCGGGACGACGGCGGCCCGGTAGGTGGTCTGACGGGTGGTCAGTGTGGAGATGCGCACGACGTCCGAGTCCTCGCGCTCCAGGGCCCAGGCGACGAGCTCGGGGTCGTCCTCGAGACGCAGCTCGACCGCGTCCGCGGCGCCGAGGGTGGCCCGGCCGTTCTCCAGGCCGAGCAGGCCCTCGTTGCGGACGGGGAGGGTGCGGACCATGGCGACCTCGATGAGCTCGGACGCCGAGGAGATCGGCTTGCCGGTGTCCGGGACGACGCCGTTCTGGGACAGCAGGTTCAGCTCCGTGACCGTGCGGCCCAGGGCGTTCTCGATGCGCTCGTGCACCGAGGCCCGCTGCAGCAGGTAGGCGGTGACGCCGGAGAGGATGAGCGCCGCGATCGTCATCAGGACGAACAGGACGGTCAGGCGGACGCGGACGGGCGCGCCGGACCACCAGTGGCGGCGGGGCGACCGGTCAGTCGTCGTCCCAGTCGTCGTCATCGTCGTCGTCCTCGTCGTCTTCGTCGTCGTCATCATCGTCGTCGAGGACGGTCGGCGGAGCAGCCGGAACGCGGGAGAAGGTGGGAGAAGGTGCCGAAGGCGTGGCCGGCTCCGGTCTCGGGGCCGGCGGTGTGACCGGCTTCGGGCTCGGGGCCGGCGCCGAGGCGGAGGCCGACTCCTGGCCTGGCGCGGACGAGGTCGTCGCAGAGGCGGCCGGGGCGTCGGGACGCCCGGCTGCCCGTGAGCTCGAGGCGGCCGACGACGCGGTCGCCGAGGCGGGCGGCGTGGGCGCGGCCGACGAGGAGGCGGCCGAGCCGGAGGCCGATGCTTCGGACGAGGCAGAGGCCTGGGCCGATGCCGAGGCGGTGGCACGCTGCGACTCCTCCTCGGCGAAGGAGGCGACGGCGGCCGATCGGGAGGCGTCGGCTGCCGACGGGGCATCGTCGTCGCCGTCGCGCCCGCGCTCGGACGGGGCGTGCGAGGCGTCCTGGCTCGGCGTGCCGAGGTGGATCTGAGGGCCCAGCTCCGTCTCCGACGGACGCAGGGACGGCACCGCGATGGCGACGGCGGCGACGACAGTGATCAGGGCGATGAGCACGGCCAGCCCGACGCCGATGGCTCTCTTCGTGAACATGGCTCCATGCTTCGGGTCCGGGATGAGGCCATGATGAGAGGCCTCACCTTCAGGGGACGTCGTCCTCCGCCGCCCGGTTCCCGGCAGCCCGGTGCCCGGCCGGGGCGTCCGCCTCCTGCTGCAGCTGAAGCAGCCGCGCGTGGACGCGGGCGGCCGAGGTCTCGTCCCCGAGCCGCACGTGGCACTGCTCGAGGCCGGTCAGGGCGGCCAGGCGCACCAGGTGCGGGGCCTGTGCGTCGTCGGCCAGCAGGGAGAACAGCGTGACACCGGTGTCCGGGGCACCGTCCTCGGCGGCCACGAAGGCGGCGAACAGCTCCGCCTGCCGCGCTCCGCCGGGGTCGTCGGCGTCCACGAACAGGTCGGCGGCCTGCAGGGCGGTGGAGACGGCCTCGTCGCCGCGGCGCAGGGCCCAGAGAGAGCGGGCACGGGTGTCCAGGTAGTCGGCCTCCTGCCAACGGGCGGCCGACTCGCGGACCAGGGCGAGGGCCTCGTCCAGCATCGTCAGGCCGGAGGGGTCTCCGAGCTCGCAGGTGACGTAGCCCAGCGAGTGCAGGGCGATCGGCAGGACCGTGGGGTCCTCCTCCCGGACCTGCCGGGCCAGCTGCACGGCGCGCTCGAACAGGGCCTGTGCTCGGGGCCGCTGCGCCTCGTCCTGGCGGTTGAGCAGGGCGCCGGCGGCGAGCAGGGTGCGGGCGGCGTCGTCGGCGCGGCCGCAGTCCTCGAACAGGTCTGCGGCGCGTCCCCAGGCCTCGAGGGCGGAGTCGGTGCGGTCCAGCTCATGGTGGGCGTGGCCGAGGTCCACGAGGGCGCGCGCCTCGTCTGCCGCAGATCCGGTGGTCCGGGCCCGGCGGACCACGGGGTCCAGCACGTCCACGGCCTCCTCGGCACGGCCGTGCATGATCAGCTGGTGGCCCCACCAGTAGGTCAGCGTCGCGGCGTCGGGGGACTCGGCGCGCTCGGCGTTCACTGCGGCGATCTCCCATGCCAGCAGCGCCGCGCGGCTCGGGGCGGCGGAGGCCCCCAGCGCCCGGGCCACCAGGGCCGCGGCGGAGGCGGCGCCGCGGCGCAGTCCGGCCCGCTGCATCAGCTCCAGGGCCGCGATGCCCCAGTCCGCGGCATCGTCCAGTCTCTGCAGGGCGTGGCAGGCCAGGGCCCGGACCAGCAGCGCGGAGGCCCGCACAGCACGGCCGCAGGGGCGGGCCAGCACATCGCAGGCGGCGTCCTGTGCCCCGTCCGGGTCCGAGGTCCAGAGGCAGAGGCGGCCGCGCAGCAGCTGGGCGGAGGCCAGCGAGCCCCAGGGCAGCACGTCGCCGGCCACCTTGATGCGGCGCATGTGAGCGATGGCCTCGTCCACAAGCTGCAGGGCGCCGGCGTGGTCGCCGTCCTGGGTGCGCGCCACGGCCAGGGCCGTGAGGGCCTCGGGGAGCACCGTGTCGGCGGTGGCCCCGGCACCGCGGAGGCGGGCACGCTCGTCCTCCACCACGCCGGCAAGCACCGTCGCCTCGAAGGAATCCGGCTCGTGCAGCAGGGCGGCGCCGAGCTGCAGCTCCACCCGGGCCTGCACGGGGCGGCCGAGCCGGCGCAGCAGCGCGGAGCGGGCCTCGAGCGCCGTGGAGAGCGCGTCCGCGTCCTGCGCGATGTCCGCGGCCACAGCGGCGGCACGCCACAGGGCCAGCGCACAGTCCGGTGCATCGCTGCCCGGGGCATCGAGGCCGGCGTGCGCTGCGGCGGCGGCGCGGGCGCCGTCGTCGCCGAGGGCGGCCTCCACGGCCACATCCAGCCAGCCCAGGGCGTCGTCCGCGCGGTCCGGGGCCGGCAGCTGTGCCGAGCGCGCCGTCTTCAGCGCACCGACGAGCCGCAGCTCGTTCCGGCCGGCGGCCGGCACCTCGGGGGCCGCGGCGGCCTCGGCCGCGGGGGAGGCCGCGTCCGAGGCGAGGTCGTCGGACCCGGATGCGGGGCCGTCGTCGTGGTGGTGCACGGGGACACTCCTTTCCAACCGGACGAGGCGAGGCGGCGGCTGCCGCCGGGTCCGACCAGTATCCCAGGGCCGGAGTCCGCTGCGGGGGCGCGGTGCGCAGGCCACCGCCACGGCCACCGGGTGCGCCCGTAGACTGGGGGACCGTCCGACCCCGTGCCCCTCACAGGAGAGCCGACGTGTCCCAGCCCACCGGCACCGTGCCCGCCGCGGCCGTCCCGTTCCAGACGCGCGCCGGCGCCTATGCGCTGATCGTGCAGGATGACTCGGTCCTGCTCTCGGCGTGGCGCAGCCCGTCCGACGACGTCTACTGGACGCTGCCCGGCGGCGGCATCGAGCCGGGGGAGAGCCCGGAGCAGGCGTGTGTGCGCGAGGTCTGGGAGGAGACCGGGCACGACTGCCGTCTGGTCGGCCTGCTCGGCGTGACCACGGGCCACATCCCCGCCGCGAAGCGCCTGCGCGGAGAGCCGGTGGACCTGCTGACCGTCCAGGTGCTGTACCGCGGAGAGATCACCGGCGGGACCCTGCGTCCGGAGGTCGGCGGCTCGTCCCACGATGCCCGGTGGTTCGGCCTGGACGAACTGGACTCTGTCCTCACCTCCTCCTGGCTGACCAGTGCCCTGCGGCTCGGCGGCCACCTGCCGGCGGAGGAGGTCGCATGAGCCGCCGCCTGCGCGCCTTGGCCGGCGCCTGCGTGCTGGCCCTCGGCCTGACCGCCTGCACCGGGGACGACGAGCCGACGGGGCCGCCCGCGCCGCAGGGTCCGATCTCGGTGGCCCACACGGATGCCGTGGTGTCCGAGGCCGTGGCCGCCGTGGTCGAACGCCATCTGCGCAACCGCGGCCACGAGGTCGCGGAGTCCGAGCCTGTGCCGCAGCCGTGGGCGCGGACGGACCAGACGACCGTCGCCGTGGTGGACACCCTGGCCTATGCCCTGCAGGTGGCGCCGGAGCAGGTCATGCCGGAGCCTCCTGAGCCCACACCCGGCGCCTCCGGGTCCGCAGCGGCGCAGAGCACGACGACGGACCCGTCGCCCTCCGGCACCGGCTCGCCGTCGTCGTCCCCGTCCGCGGACGGGGACGCAGAGTCCGCCGCGGCGTCGAGCACCGAGAGCCCGACGCCCACCCCCACCCCGCTGCCGAACGGCGAGTCCGCCATGGGCGCGGACAAGGTGGACCGGCTGATCGAGGAGCACCTGGCGGCGGAGGCCGAGCGGCGCCGCGCCGCCGCGGGCTCTGCCACGCCGTCCGAGGACGCCGGCTCCGCAGGTGCCGTGGCCGGCGGCACGCCCTCGGCCTCCGCCGAGCCCTCGGATGAGGTGACCGTGTTCGCGCCCTCGGCAGGCACCCTGCGCCTGACCGCGCTGGTCACGGCGTCCACGGCGTCCCGCCTGGAGCTGGAGACCATCGACGACCTCAACGTGCGGTGCGAGCCGCTCGTCGCCGCCGCCCGCGTGGACGTCAACAGCGAGGCCCGCCCGGAGGCCACGCGCCTGCTGCGCGAGCGCCTGGACCGCCTCTCCGGCTGCCGGCCGGATCAATGGCGTCCGGCGTACTCCGCGGTGACCGGTGACCTCGTCTTCGACCGCGCCCAGCTGGGCTTCGCCTACGGGATCGACCCGGCCGTGGAGGACGACGCCCTCGTGGCCCTGGAGGACTCCGGCCGCGTCCTTCCGGAGGGCCGCATCTCCGTGCTGGGTCAGGCCGAGCACATCCCGAAGGCCACCCGCGAGGCGATCCGCGAGGTGATGGGCCGGATGGACGCCGAGGGGCTCACCGACCTGCAGGAGCTGGTCTCCGGCCCGGACGCGCTCAGCCCCGAGGACGCCGCCCAGTACTGGCTCGTGGACCGCGGCCTCGAGGACGCCCCGGAGGACTGGGTCGTGCCGCAGCCGGGATGGTTCTGACCCCGGAACCATGGCCGGCACTCGGGTTCAGGGCATGACACGTGCTGGGCGGACGGCCCGGCCGGTGGAAGGATGGGGGCATGTCTTCCACCGGTGACCCCCGTCAGATCCGCCAGTCCTCCAAGCTGCTGGACGTCCGCTATGACGTCCGCGGCCCCATCCTGGAGGAGGCCCAGCGGATGGAGGCCGCCGGCCACCGCATCATGAAGCTGAACATCGGCAACCCCGCCCCGTTCGGCTTCGAGGCCCCGGACGCCATCCTGCAGGGCATGATCCAGCACCTGCCGCACGCACAGGGCTACTCGGACTCCAAGGGCATCTACTCGGCCCGCACCGCGGTCTCCCAGTATTACGAGTCCCGCGGCATCCGGGGCATCGGCGTGGACGACGTGTTCATCGGCAACGGCGTGTCCGAGATGATCTCCATGGTCCTCACCGCGCTGCTGGACGACGGGGACGAGGTGCTGATCCCGTCCCCGGACTATCCGCTGTGGACGGGGGCGACCACCCTGGCCGGCGGCGTCGCCAAGCACTACCGGTGCGTGGAGGAGGAGGGCTGGCAGCCGGACCTCGAGCACATCGAGTCGCTGGTCACCGAGCGCACCAAGGGCCTGGTCCTGATCAACCCGAACAACCCCACGGGAGCCGTGTACTCCCGCGAGACCCTGCTGGGCATGGTCGAGATCTGCCGCCGCCACAACCTAGTGCTCATGGCGGACGAGATCTACGAGAAGATCACCTACGACGGCGCCAAGCACCTCAACGCCGCCGGCCTGTCCGACGACGTGCTCACCCTGACCTTCTCCGGCCTGTCCAAGGCCTACCGCGTGGCCGGCTACCGCTCCGGCTGGGTGGCCGTCTCCGGCCCGAAGCACCGCGCCAAGGACTTCCTGGACGGGCTGACGCTGCTGTCCAACATGCGCATGTGCGCCAACGTCCCGGCCCAGCACGCCGTGCAGGTCGCCCTCGGCGGCTACCAGACCATCGACGACCTGGTGCTGCCCGGAGGCCGCCTGCTGGAGCAGCGGAACCTGGCTCAGCGGCGACTGAACGACATCGAGGGCGTGAGCTGCCAGCCGGCCATGGGCGCCCTGTACCTGTTCCCGCGCCTGGACCCGGAGGTCTACGGGATCGAGGACGACGAGGGCTTCGTGCTGGACCTGCTGAAGGCCAAGAAGATCCTCGTCTCGCACGGCCGCGCCTTCAACTATGAGGACACCGACCACTTCCGTCTGGTCACCCTGCCCAGCGTGGAGGACCTCGGCATCGCCCTGGGCCGTCTCGAGGACTTCCTCGCGGACTGGCGTGAGCGCCGCGTGTGACCACCCGGGCCGAGAGATGCAGGGAGAGACCGTGGGCAAGAAGAAGGACGACAAGGCGGGACGACCCGCCCGCGCCACCGACGGCCATGGCGTCTTCGACGCCCCCGCGAGGGAGCTGTTCGCCGCCGGCCGCGGGGACGAGGTCCGGGGCCCGGCCGACGTCGACGCCGCCGCGACGCCCGGCTACGGCGGGGACAAGCCGAAGGGCAAGAAGGACCTGGCCGCGCGCGGCGGGGCGCTCGCGGACCTGCAGGAGCTGCTGTTCGCCCAGTCGGTGCGCGAGGCGCCCGTGGGGGAGGTGCCGTCCCTGCTGGTGATCCTGCAGGGCATGGACACCGCCGGCAAGGGCGGGATCATGCGCCACGTGATCGGGGCGATGGACCCGCAGGGCCTCCACCTGCACGCGTTCAAGGCGCCGACCCCGGAGGAGCGCGCCCACGACTTCCTGTGGCGCATCCGACCGCACCTGCCGCGGCCCGGCCTGGTCTCCGTGTTCGACCGCTCCCACTACGAGGACGTGCTCGTGCACCGCGTGCGCGGGCTCTCCCCGCTGGCCGAGGTGGAGGAGCGCTACGGGGCGATCCGCGAGTTCGAGGCGGCCGTGCGTGCCGCCGGGACGCGGATCGTCAAGGTGATGCTGCGGATCTCGCCGGAGGAGCAGGCCGAGCGCCTGCTGGCCCGCCTGGACGACCCCACGAAGCACTGGAAGTTCAGCGAGGGCGACCTCGACGACCGCGCGTACTGGGACCAGTACACGGACGCGTACCGGATCGCGATCGAGCGGACGGACACCGAGGACGCACCGTGGTTCATCGTGCCGGCGGACCGCAAGTGGTTCGCGCGGCTGGCGGTGCAGCAGCTGATCATCGAGACCCTGCAGGGGATGGGGCTGGACTGGCCGGAGGCGGACTTCGACGTCGCGGCGGCCCGCCGTCGGCTGCTGGCGGGCTGAGCGCCGCCGTCGCGGTGGGCGGGGCCGTGGTGGTCGGACCTTGCCAAGCCCGGGGTCGCGGTGAGTGGATGGGGAGACACCGGGCGCCGCAGAGGCGCGCCGGACCCGATCCGAAAGGTGGACTCATGACTGAGAACGCTGCCCAGAACGCCCCGCTGACCGGCAAGACCGTCGCGTTCCTCGCGACCGACGGTGTCGAGCAGGTCGAGCTGACCTCCCCGTGGGAGGCCGTGATCGCCGCCGGCGCGACCCCCGTGCTCGTCTCCCCGAAGTCCGGCACCATCACCGCGATGAAGTCCGACTGGGATCACGGCGAGTCCTTCGAGGTGAACACGACGGTGAAGGACGCCAAGGCCGAGGACTTCCACGGCCTCGTGATGCCGGGCGGCACCCTGAACGCGGACGCCCTGCGCATCGACAAGGACGCCCAGGCGTTCGTGCGTGCCTTCTTCGAGCAGCACAAGCCGGTGGCGGCCATCTGCCACGCCCCGTGGACCCTGATCGAGGCCGGCGTCGTGGACGGCCGCCGTCTGACCAGCTACGCGTCCCTGGAGACCGACCTGAAGAACGCGGGCGCCCAGTGGGTGGACGAGGAGGTCGTCGTGGACAACGGGCTGACCACTTCGCGCAGCCCGGAGGACCTCGACGCCTTCAACGCCAAGCTCGTGGAGGAGCTGGGCGAGGGCAAGCACGAGGACCAGACCGCCTGACCGACGTCGGGCGCGAGCCGCGTGGGGGCGGGGGCCGATGGCCCCCGCCCCCGCCGTTTCCCGAACGATAGCGCCGCGGAGGCCGCCGTTTCCCGAACGAAAGTGGGGGCGGGGTCAGTCGGCGTCGGGGTCGGCCTCGCCGCGCACCTGGTCGAGGCGGGCGCGGGCGCCGTCGAGCCAGGCCTGGCAGCGGTCGGCCAGCGCCTCCCCGCGCTCCCACAGGGCCAGGGATTCCTCGAGGCCAGCGCCACCGGCCTCCAGCCTCCCCACGGTCTCCACCAGCTCGGCCCGCGCCTGCTCGTAGCTCATCCGGGCCACGTCCGAGACGTCTGCGGAGGTGAAGCCCTCCACGCCGCTGGGGCGGCCCGCGTCCTGCGTCTGCTCCATGCCCTGCTCACTCATGCCTGTCGTTTCCTCTCCTGGGATGGGGTCGGGGTGGTCCGATGCGTCGCGACGACGTCTGCGGCGATCCGCCCGGCCGCCACGAGGATGTCGAGCCGGTCGTCCGAGGCGACCTGGTCCGCGTCACGCACGACATGCCCGGCGTGCTGGACCACCGCGTAGCCGCGGTCCAGCGTGTGCTGCGGGGACAGGGCGCGGACGCGGGCGCGCAGCTGCGTGAGGGCGTCCTCCTCGCGGACGAGCCGGTGGCCCAGGGCGGACCGGCCGCGCTCGCGCCACCGGTCCGTCTCCTCCTGCCGGGTGTCCACCATCACGTGCGGGCGGGCCAGCACGGGCCGGGATCGCAGGGCCGAGAGCCCCTCGGCCTCGGTGCGCACGCGTCGCTCGACGGCCGCGGCCAGCCGCAGGCGCGCATCCGCGAGTCCCGCGGCCTCCTGGGCTGCGTCCGGGACGATCCGCTTGGCCGCGTCCGTGGGCGTGGAAGCGCGCAGGTCGGCGACGTCGTCGAGGACCGGGCGGTCCGCTTCGTGGCCGATCGCCGAGACGACGGGCGTGCGCGCCGCTGCCACGGCGCGCACCAGCGCCTCGTCCGAGAAGGGGAGCACGACCTCCTCGAGCGCGCCGCCGCCGCGGGCGATGACGATGACGTCCACGGCCGGGTCGGCGTCGAGCTCGGCGAGCGCGGCGGCCACCTGCCGAGGAGCCTCGGCACCCTGCACCGTGACCTCACGGATCTCGAACTCGGCGCCGGGCCAACGCAGCAGGGTGTTGCGCAGCACGTCCTTCTTCGCGTCTGAGTCCCGGCCGGTGATGAGCCCGATCCGGTGGGGGAGCAGAGGCAGGGGCCGTTTGCGCGCGGGGGAGGTCAGCCCCTCCTCGGCGAGGACCCGGCGCAGCAGCTCCACGCGGGCCAGCAGATCGCCGAGGCCGACCGGGCGCATCTCGTGCACGTTCATGGACAGGCGCCCCGCCTTGAGCCAGAAGCTCGGTTTCACGCGCGCCACCACCCGGGAGCCCTGCTGGACGGTCCCGTCCAGGGTCATGGCGACGTTCCGCCAAGCGGTGAGCGGCAGGGAGACCTCCTCCTCGAGGTCCCGCATGGTCATGTAGACGTTGCCGCGGTTGTTCTTGAACTCGATGAGCTGGCCCTCGATCCACGTGGCGGGGGCGCGCTCGATGTGGGCCTTGAGGTTCTTGGAGAGCCGGGCCAGCGGCCAGGGGTTGTCCGGGGACGTGTCTGCGGCGCGTTCGGGCACGGCGGCCGGGCCGTCGCCGGCGAGGTCCGGGATCTGCTCCATGCGTCTGCCTCCGCTCTGTTGGGTCTCGTCCTGACTATCAGTACCCTGGGACACGGTAGCGCGGGTGTGGAGGTCACCCGGCCGAACCCGAAGAGGAGCCGCGTGGCCCGTCGTATCGTGTCCCTGCTGCTGGCTGTCCTGGCCGGCCTCGCCGGCGTACTCGCCGTCGTCGGTGCCGCCGTCGACCAGGCGATCCGCGAACCCGAGCTGACCCACACCGCCGTGGACCGCGTCATGGAGGATCCGGACGTGGAGGACGCCGCCCCCCGCTTCGTGCTGGACCTGGTGGAGGCGGCCCTGCCGCGGGAGATCTCCCTGGTGGCCGGCGACCTGATCCGGGAGGTCACCGACCACAGCACCGGTGCCGCGCTGGAGGACGAGCGCGTCCGTGCGGGAGTGCTCGAGTCCGCCGAGCAGGCCCGTGCGGACTGGGCGGACCGGCTCGACGCCGGCGAGGTGCAGTCCGGCAGCGACTCCGATGCAGGCACGCTGACCGTCCCGCTCGGCCCGGTCGTCTCCCACGTGGGCGTCGGCCTGGTGGACGACCTCGCCGACGGCACCGCCGACCTGCTCGGCAACGACGACGGCTCGCTCGTCGTCCCCGGAGGCAGCATGTTCGGTGTGGAGATGCCGGAGACGGACCTGGCCGTCCTGTTCGACCGCGCCCGGGACGGGATCCGCGAGTTCGCCGGGCAGGACCGGCTCTCCGTGCTCGTCCACGTGGGCGGAGACGACGCCCTCGTCTCGGTCTCCTCGTCCCTCGCCGATGCCCCCGCGCTGATGCGGGCCTCGGCCCACTGGGTCTGGGCCGCGGTCGCCGCCGCGGTGCTCGGCCTGGCCGCCGTGATCCTCGGCCCCGGCCGGTGGCGCGGCATCGCGATCGCCGTGGTCGGTCTGCTGCTGGTCGGCGGGGGACTGGCGATCCCTGAGGCGGTGGCCTCCCCGGATCTGGTCCGCCTCTCCGTCCCGGAGGACGCCCCGCGCTCCCTGGCCGATCTCACCGAGGCCGTCGACGGGGTCGTGCGGTCCGCGGTGGCCGACTCCTTCGGCCCGAGCACGACGGGACTGCTGTTCGGAGGGGGAGCGGCCGTCGTCGTGGGTCTGCTGTGGGCGGCGCTCGCCGAGCGGCGCCGGCGTTCCTGACGGCCACGGCAGGGGCCGCCCCGTCCGGTGGACCTGACCGATAGAGTGGTGGGCATGTCCACCCCCACCACTGCATCCGCCCCCGTCTCCGTCGGCCTCGGCATGCCTCATGTGCCTCGCGTGCGCCGCAGCCGCGAGGAGATCGAGGCCGCCGCACCCGTCGCCGGCAACAAGCGTGTCCTGCTCGCCGCCCCGCGCGGCTACTGCGCCGGCGTGGACCGTGCCGTGATCGCCGTGGAGAAGGCCCTCGAGGTCCATGGCGCCCCGGTCTACGTGCGCAAGGAGATCGTGCACAATCGCCATGTGGTGGACTCGCTGTCCGAGCGCGGCGTGGTGTTCGTCTCCGAGCTGGACGAGGTGCCCGAGGGTGCCGTCACCGTCTTCTCCGCCCACGGCGTGTCCCCGGCCGTGGTGGCGGACGCCGCGCAGCGGAACCTGCAGACCATCGACGCCACCTGCCCGCTGGTGACCAAGGTGCACCGCGAGGCCGTGCGCTTCGCCAAGCAGGACAAGCAGATCCTGCTGATCGGCCACGAGGGCCACGAGGAGGTCGAGGGCACCTACGGCGAGGCCCCGGAGCACACCATCGTCGTCAACGACGTGGAGGAGGCCCGCACCGTCCAGGTCGAGGACCCGGACAACCTGATCTGGCTATCCCAGACCACCCTGTCCGTGGACGAGACCCTGGAGATCGTCTCCGTGCTGCGCGAGCGCTTCCCGAACCTCCAGGACCCGCCGTCGGACGACATCTGCTACGCCACCTCCAACCGGCAGGCCGCGGTGAAGGTCATCTCCCCGGAGGTGGACCTGATGATCGTGGTCGGCTCGGCGAACTCCTCCAACTCGGTGCGCCTGAAGGAGGTCTCCCTCGAATACGGTGCCGCCCGCGCCGAGCGCGTGGACTTCGCACACCAGGTGGACGAGTCCTGGTTCGAGGGCGTGGCCACCGTGGGCCTGACCTCCGGTGCGTCCGTGCCGGAGGTGCTGGTCCAGGACGTCCTGGCGCTCCTGGCGGACTACGGCTACGCGGACGTGGACGAGGTGGTCACCGCGGAGGAGGACATCATGTTCTCCCTGCCCAAGGAGCTGCGCGCCGAGTTGAAGCGGATCGGGGACGAGGACCGCAACCTCGGAGGACGCCGCCGCGACTGAGCGGGGCCGCCATCGGCGAGCCAGAAGGTTTGGCACGGTCCCAGCGGCGAGCCAGAAGGTTTGGCTGGTTGATGGTGGCTTGAAGTGACCAGTTCTTCTGGTTCGGTGCCTCGGTGGCGAGCCAGAAGGTTTGGCTGGTTGGCCGTGGTGTGAAGTGGCCAGTTCTTCTGGTTCGGCGCCGCCGTTTCTTCTGGTTCGTAAGTTCGGCGCCGGCGCGTTCGTGCCCCGGGGAGCGCCGCCCCGGGGCACGGTGGCGTCAGTAGGTGAGGCCGAAGACCCAGACGAGCAGGGTCATGGAGGCGGCGATGATGAGCACGGTCGCGATCAGGTTGATCCAGACGCCGCCCTTCACCATCTGGCCCACGGTCACGTAGCCGGAGCCGAAGGCGATGGCGTTCGGCGGGGTGGCGACCGGGAGCATGAACGCGCAGGTGGCGGCGAGGGCCACCGGGGCGCACAGCATCAGCGGGTCGATGCCGGTGCCCATGGCCACGCCGGAGGCGACCGGGAGGAACGTCGCGGCGGTGGCGGTGTTCGAGGTCATCTCGGTCAGGAGCAGGATGCCGACGGCCGCGACGGCCACCAGGACGATCACCGGGATGCCGCCGAGGCCGGCCACCTGTTCGCCGATCCACTCGGACAGGCCGGAGTCGCTGAACTGCTTGGACAGGGCCAGACCGCCGCCGAAGAGGAGCAGCACGCCCCACGGCAGCTGGATGGCGGACTCCCAGTCCAGCAGGCGCACGCCGCGCTGGGCGTCGCCGCCGGCGGGCAGCAGGAAGAGCAGGATGCCGACGGCGATGGCGATGCCGGCGTCTGCGATCGGGGCGGAGTCCAGGCCCAGGACGTACTCGGACACCAGCGGCACGGCCACCCAGGCCAGGGCGGCGAGGACGAACAGGGCAAGCACGCGCCTTTCGCCGGAGGACATGGGGCCGAGCTTGGCCTTCTCCTCCCGGATGAGGTCCTGTCCTCCCTCGATCTGATCGATCTCCGGCCGGAAGAGGAGCTTGGTGAGCACGAACCAGCAGGCGACCATGAGCAGGATCGCCACCGGCATGCCGACGAGCATCCACTGGGCGAAGCCGATGTTCACATCGTGGGTCTCGCGCATGAAGCCGGCGAGCAGGGTGTTCGGCGGGGTGCCGATCAGCGTGCCGAGGGAGCCGATGGACGCGGCGTAGGCGATGCCGAGCATCAGGGCGGTGCCGAAGTTGGACTTGGTCAGCTTCTGGAGCTGCTGGTCGTCCATCTCGGCCGGGTCCTGTTCGAGCTCCTCGTCGGAGAGGTCCGCCTCGACGGCCTCGGCCTCGGCGCCGGTGGCGTACCGCTGCACCAGCATGAGCACGGAGATGCCGATGGGGAGCATCATCACGGCGGTGGCGGTGTTGGACACCCACATGGAGAGGAAGCCGGTGGCGATCATGAAGCCGGCGATGAGGTTCGCGGTCTTCGACCCCATGGTGGCGAGCACGGACAGCGCGATGCGGCGGTGCAGGTTCCAGCGCTGCATGGCCAGGGCCAGCATGAAGCCGCCCATGAAGAGGAAGATCGTGTCCGCGCCGTAGGAGGCACCGACGGCGGAGACGGACACTCCTTCGCCCTCCGGGGTCTCCGCGGCGGGGACGAACACGGGGAAGAGCACCAGCGGCAGCAGCGAGGTGGCCGGGATCGGGATAGCCTCGGTCATCCACCAGATCGCCATGAGCACGGCGGTGCCGGCGATCAGGCGCGGCCACACGCCGATGTCCGCCGGCATGAGGAAGAAGAGCAGCAGGCCGAGGGCGGGGCCGAGCAGGAGGCCGATGATGCGGTTGCGGACGGTGCCCCCGGGGACGGCCTCGGCGCGCATGCCGGGCGAGAGCTCCTGGGCGAAGTCCTTGGCCCTGGTATGGGGATCGTATTTCTTGAGGTGGTCACCGTGGACGGTGGACCGTGGCGACGAGGATGACATGGCCACTCCTTTGTGCAGTCAGGCGGGGTGCCCTGGCGGTGTCGGCGGAGGGCATGTGGTCCTCCTGTGACGTTCCTGCCCACAAGGTAACAGCGCGACAGCCGGGAATGTGCTCTGTGTCACGCGTTTCGGTCCTGCCTGTCCAGCCCGTGCGGGTCAGCGCCGCCCGTCGGACTCCTGGCCCTCAGTGCCGTCCGGCCAGAGCTCGCCCTGCTGCGCGGTGAGCTCGGGCGCGGAGAGCGGGCGGGGCAGCTGTTCCACCGGCGCGGCGCCGGAGAGCGGGGGCTCCAGCTGCGGGTCCAGCTCCTGGATCCGCCGTGCGGACGGCAGCACCCGGCTCTCCAGGGTGCCGAGCAGGCGGTTGTAGTGCTCCACGGACTTGCCGAGGGAGGAGCCCAGTTTCGTCAGGTGGCCGGCGAGGGTGCCGAGACGGTCGTAGAGCTGCCGGGCGGCGGCCACCACCTCGTGCGCGTCCTCGGCGATGCGCTCCTGCCGCCAGGCGTGCGCCACGGACTTCAGGGCCGTCAGCAGGGACACCGGAGCCACGAGGGCCACCCCGCGGGAGAAGGCGTGGTCCAGCAGGCCGGGGTCCTCCTCGAGTGCGGTGGCCAGCAGGGACTCTGAAGGGAGGAAGCACAGGACCAGCTCCGGGCTCTCGTCCAGCCCTGACCAGTAGGACTTCTGGGCGAGCGCGTCCACGTGGCGGCGCACGGCCGCGGCGTGGCTGGCTCGCAGCTGTTCCCGGCGTTCGCGGGCCTGGTCGTCGTGTTCGTCCGCCAGGTGCTGGGCGGCCACGCCGTCTGCGGCAGGGGCCTTGGCGTCCACGGCCAGGGCCTTTCCGCCGGGCAGGTGCACCAGCAGGTCCGGGCGCAGTCGCTGCCCGTCGGCGCCTGAGAGCGTGACCTGCTCGGAGAAGTCCGTGTGCGCCACCATCCCCGCGGCCTCCACCACGCGGCGCAGCTGCACCTCGCCCCAGTGGCCGCGTGCGGTGGTGGACCGCAGGGTGGAGAGCAGCTCGGTGGTCCGGTGCATCAGCGCCGAGTCCGTCCGCGCCGCCTGGCGCAGCTGCTCCCCGAGTGCGGCGAACTGGTCCACGCGGTCCCGTTCCAGCACGGCCACCTGTTCCTGGAGGTGGCGCATGCGCTCGCCCATCGGCGCCAGGGCCTTGAGCACGTCCGCGTCCCGCCGGCGGGCGTCCTCCTGTTCCTGCCGGCCCTGCTCGAGCATCCGTACGGACGTCTCCGCGCGGGCGAGCCGTTCGCGGGCCTGCGCGGCCTCGTCCGCGGCGCGCTCGGAGCGACGGCGCAACTCCTCCTCACGCAGGCGGGCACGGGAGGAGAGCAGCCAGGCGGCCAGCCCGGCGCCGAGTACCAGGCCCAGGCCGAGGCCCAGGATCAGGGAGAAGACGTCCATGCATCCCAGGGTGCCACCCGTGGCGGACAGGGTAGGCCGTCGTCGCCGGTCAGGGCCGCCGCGCCCCTTCGGGCCCCGGGCGGCGCAGCGGGCCCCGGGCCGCCGCGACCCTCCGGCCTCGGGCCGCCGCGCCCCTCCGGCTTCCGTCCCCCGGCCGCCGCGCCCCTCCGGTCCCGGGCCTCCGCGCCCCTTCGGGCCCGGGCCCGGGACCTCAGAGCCAGCCGCGGTCTCGTGCCACGGCGGCGGCCTCGGCGCGGGTGGAGGTGTGCGTCTTGCCGATGGCGCTGGAGAGGTGGTTGCGCACGGTGCCGGGGGACAGGTGCAGGGTGGCGGCGATCTCCCGCACCGGCGAGCCGTCCAGGGCGGCGCGGAGCACGTCCCGCTCGCGGCCGGTGAGGGGGCTGCCGCCCAGGGAGAGGGTCTCGGCCGCCAGCGAGGGGTCCACCACGCGCTGCCCCCGGGACACGCGGCGGACGGCGTCGGCGAGCTCCTCTGCCGGCACGTCCTTCACCACGAACCCGTCCGCGCCGGCCTCCAGGGCGCGGGAGAGGTAGCCGGGGCGGCCGAACGTGGTGACGATCAGCGCCCGGCAGGCGAGCCCGGACGCCTTCAGCGCCGCGGCGGCCTCGATCCCGTCCACGCCCGGCATCTCGACGTCCAGCAGGGCCACGTCCGCTGCGTGTTCGCGGGCCAGGTCCACCACCGCGGCGCCGGAGTCGGTCTGGGCGACGACCTCCATGTCCGGCTCCAGGTCCAGCAGCGCGGCGAGGCCGGCGCGGACCAGGGACTGGTCGTCCGCCAGCAGCAGGCGCAGCGGGGCGTCGGTGTTCACAGCGTGACCTCCACTCGGGTGCCGGGACGCTCGGTGCCCAGATGCTCCGGGCGCACCTCCAGTGTGCCTCCGGCGGCCCGGGCCCGGGCCCGCAGCCCGGCCAGGCCGGTGCCGCGGCGGCGTGACGACGACGGCTCGCTCGCCTCACCGGGGCCGCTCACCGGGACGGGGCCGTCCGGTCCGACGCCGTCGTCCACCACCGTCAGACGGTCGGCGGCGAGGGTGATGCGCACGCGCGCGGCGCCGGAGTGGCGGACCGCGTTGGTGACGGCCTCGCGCAGGGTCCAGGCGAACAGTTCGGCGGCCTGTGCGGGCACCTGCGCGACGGCTTCGATGCCGGGGACCTCCGCGCGGATGCCCGCGTCCGAGAGCACGCGGCGGGCGCCGGCGAGCTCGGTGGCCAGCTGTGGGGCGGACAGCCCGTCCACGGTGGAGCGGACCTCGCCGATCGCCGAGCGGGTCAGCGTGACGATCTGCTCGGCCTCCGCCTTGGCCCGGGCCGGGTCCACGTCGATCAGGCGGGTGACCAGCTGGGCCTTCACATGGACGGCGGTGAGGGAGTGGCCGAGGACGTCGTGGACGTCCCGGGCGAGCTCTTCCCGCTGGCGGGACAGGTCCAGTTCGTGGCGGACGGCCGTCATGGCATCCTCGCTGTCCGAGGCCAGGCGCACCGCCACGATCACGGCGGTGGCCACCAGGATGGAGCCGGTGAGCCAGATCCGCGGCTCACCGTCGGTGAACAGCAAGGCCAGCACCACGCCGGCTGCGGCGATGACGGCGACGGCCGTCAGTGCGGTGCGGCGGCGCTGCGAGAACACCCAGACGGCCGCGAAGTAGGGGACCACGTTGATCGCGGCCGAGCCGGCGGTGGTGGCGAACAGGGCGGTGACGAGCACGAGCGCCAGGGTGTAGAGGCCGGTGTTCGCCGGACGGGGCCAGGACGGGACGGGGTCCGGGACGATGAACGAGACGAGGTACACCGCGGTGAACAGGACACCGGAGCCGACGGCGACCGCGGCGCCGGCGGCGTCCCCGGCCTGGATCCGCGCGACCGTCACCGAGGCGACCGCCATGAGCAGGAAGACGAGCCAGACGCCGGCGAAGCCGAGGACGGCACCCCACTCCTCGCGCGGCAGGACGCGGGAGCGGGGCACAGCGTCCACGGTGTCCGCCGGGTCGGGATGGCCGTTGTTCATCGGGTGGTCCTCCGCCGGTTCGCGAGCAGGCAGATCCCCAGCAAGACGAGCGTCCAGACCGTGACGCTGAGCACGGCGGCCCACAGGGGGTCCGTGGTGACGCTGCCGTCTGTGGCGACGACCTTGCCCTCCATCATGGGCCACCGGGCCAGGACGCCGGGGCCGTAGAGCGGGGTGAAGCGGCCGATGTCCAGCAACAGGCCGTTGAGCGGCATGAACAGGTTGCCCAGGAAGCTGAACACCACGAGCATGCCGGAGGCGGCGCCCACGGCGGCTTCGGAGCGGAACAGCAGGGCCGCGGCGAGGCCGTAGAAGGCGAACGGCACGGCGGCCAGCAGGGTCAGGCCGGCGGAGGCGGCCCAGCGCCAGGCCCCGTCCAGCTCCGCGCCGGTGGCGGCGCCGACGGCGTAGATCAGCGCCACCGGTAGCACGGCGACGCAGACGGCGACGATCGCCTTGCCGAGCATGTAGGCGGTGCCGGACAGGGCCGTCAGGGACAGCTGGCGGCCCCAGCCGAGCTGGCGTTCCACTGCGGCCGAGCCGGCGATGGCGGTGGTGGCGGTGACGGCACCGTACAGGGCCATCGAGAGCATCGTGTGGGCGACCATGTTGCCGTTGCCGACCTGTGCGTCCCCCCATTCGGCCAGCGCGCCGAACATGAGGAACAGGGCCGTGGGAAGCACGGCGATGAAGAAGACGGACTCAACCAACTTCAGCTGGCGGATCAGGTCGTGGCCGACGAAGGAGGCCAGGCGGGCGCCTGGTCCGCGGGGTGAGGACAGGGCGGCGTCGGAGCCGGCGGCGGCGGTCATGGGGAGATCCTTTCCGTGCGGTGCGGGCGGATTCAGGCGGTGAGGTCCAGGAAGACGCGGTCGAGGGTGGCGCGCTCGACCTCGACGTCGTGGCCGAGGCCCTCGGTGAGCAGGGCGGCGACGAGGCGGTCGGAGGCCTCCGGGCCGTCGATGACGGAGAAGGCGACGCGGTCACCGGAAGCGGCGGGGCCGTCGTCGGGAAGGGCGATGCCCAGGCGGGCGGCGACCTCGGCGGGGGAGCCGGAGCCGGCCCACCGGCAGGAGACGGTGCGCGGCGCGCCCTCCGTCAGCTCGTGGACGGTGCCGGAGGTGTGGATGCGCCCCTGACGCATCAGGACGATGCGGTCGGCGAAGTCGGCGGCCTCCTGCAGGTAGTGGGTGGCGAAGACGACTGTGCGGCCACGGTCCGCCTCGGCGTGCATGGCGTCCCAGAACTCGGCCCGGGCGCCGACGTCCATCCCGGCGGTGGGCTCGTCCAGGACGAGCAGCTCCGGGTCGGTGAGCAGGGCGAGGCCGAAGCGCAGGCGCTGTTTCTCGCCGCCGGAGCACTTCTTCACCGGGCGGGAGGCGAGCGGGCCGAGCTGGGCACGCTCGATCACGTCCGTGACCGGGAGGTGGCGGCGGTGGCAGCCGGCGACGTAGCGCAGGGTCTGTGCGACGGTGAGGTCCTCGAGGAGGGCTCCGGTCTGGAGGACGGCGCCGACCCGGCCGTCGGCGACGGCACGGCGCGGGCTGCCACCGAACACCTCGAGGGCGCCGGAGGACGGGCGGGTGAAGCCCAGGACCATGTCCAGGAAGGTGGTCTTGCCGGCGCCGTTCGGGCCGAGCAGGGCCATCACCTCGCCGCGCGGGACGGTGAGGTCGACGCCGTCCACGGCGCGGACCTTCCCGAAGTGCTTCTGCACGTTCGCAGCGGAGACGGCGAGATCGGAGCCTGCGGTGTCAGGGGCGGAGGTCTCGGGGGCTGAGGTCTGCTGTGTGGTCTGCTGTGTGCTGCTCATGGCACCAGCCTGATTCACCAGGGGTGCCAGGAGAACTGCTGGGTGTCAGCAGGTGGACATGACGGATGTCATGGGTGCCCGGCTGTCATGGGTGCCCGGCGGGCGGCGGCTCACGCGAGCGGGTTCGGCCCGTTGGCCACCAGAGTCGGCTCGCCCAGGGCCTTCGGTGCGATCCCCTCCTCGGCGTGCCCCACGTCATGCGGGACCACCAGCCGCACGGACACGTCCTGCCCGGCCTCGAACGACTCCACGAAGTAGGCGGGCGTGAGGCCTTCGTCCGTCTGGACACCGCCGTCGAAGACGGCCACTGCGCGTGCCGGACGCGGTTCGATCCGTCCGACGAACCCTGCGGCGTCCTCCGGCGTCAGGTCCGGCTCGGTCCACATGCCGCGCATGCCCTCCGCGGTGACGGCCAGGACGGTGGGCTGCAGGTCCTGTCCCCGGCCCAGCAGGTCCAGGCCGTGCTCCACGGCCAGGTCGATGAGCGGGGCCATCGCGGCGGAGAAGCCGACCACCTGCTCGGCCGGGACGCCCTCGGAGGGCGGGGTGCCGTCGGAAGGCGGGGTGCCGTCGTCGGGAAGCGGGCTGCCGGTGGGGGAGGCGCTCGGGTTCACAGGGACCACGCTACCCGTCCCGGCGCGCCGGTAGGATGGTCCACCGTGGCACTGACTATCGGATTCGTGGGACTGCCCAATGTGGGCAAGTCGACCCTGTTCAACGCACTCACCCGCCAGAGCGTCCTCGCGGCGAACTACCCGTTCGCGACGATCGAGCCGAACGTGGGCGTGGTGAACCTGCCGGACGAGCGCCTGCCGCAGCTGGCCGAGATCTTCGGCTCCGAGCGGATCCTGCCGGCCACGGTGTCCTTCGTGGACATCGCGGGCATCGTGAAGGGCGCCTCCGAGGGCGAGGGGCTGGGCAACCAGTTCCTGGCGAACATCCGTGAGGCCCACGCGATCGCCCAGGTGGTGCGCGCCTTCGAGGACGGCGACGTGGTGCACGTGGACGGCACGGTGAACCCGGCCTCGGACATGGAGACCATCAACACCGAGCTGATCATCGCGGACCTGCAGACTGTGGAGAAGGCGATCCCGCGCATCGAGAAGGAGGTCAAGGGCAAGAAGCGCACCCAGGCCGAGCTGGACGCGCTGAAGGCCGCCCAGGCCGTCCTCGAGCGCGGGGACACCATCTTCACCGGCGTGACGAAGGACGGGCTGGAGCTGGAGCACCTGCGCGAGCTCAACCTGCTCACCGCCAAGCCCTTCATCTACGTGTTCAACTCGGACGAGGGTGTGCTGGGGGACGAGGCCAGGCAGGCCGAGCTGCGGGAGCTCGTGGCCCCGGCGCAGGCCGTGTTCCTGGACGCCAAGCTCGAGTCCGAGCTCGTGGACCTCTCCGCCGAGGAGGCCGCCGAGATGCTGGAGATGGCAGGACAGGAGGAGTCCGGCCTGGACCAGCTGGCCCGCGTGGGCTTCTCCACCCTCGGCCTGCAGACCTACCTGACCGCGGGGCCGAAGGAGACGCGCGCCTGGACCATCCCCGTCGGTGCGACCGCTCCGGAGGCCGCCGGCGTGATCCACACCGACTTCCAGCGCGGCTTCATCAAGGCAGAGATCGTGAGCTTCGACGATCTGATCGCTGCGGGGTCTATGGCGGAGGCGAAGGCTGCCGGCAAGGTCCGTATGGAGGGGAAGGAGTACGTCATGCGGGATGGGGACGTGGTGGAGTTCCGGTTCAACGTGTAGCACGGGTGCTACGATCGGTGCATGAGTACGGCTGAAGCGCACAGCGAGAGCCTCTCGCAGCGCGAGTTGCGCAACGAATCTGGGCGCGTGCTGCGTGAGGTGAGCGAGGGGCATTCGTTTGTGCTGACCAATCGCGGTATCCCCGTCGGGCGCATCGTTCCGCTCGATGCCCCGTCGTCCGCGCTACGCATCTCGCGACCGGCCAAGCGAGTCGGTGGTTGGTCCGATCTGAAGCCTCAGCCGACTGACCGCGATCGGCCGATGAACCGAATCCTCGACGATCTGCGGGGCGATCGGGTGTGAGTACCGCTCCGCTGGTGTATGTCGATACGTCCGCGCTCGGCGCACTGCTTGTTGCTCAGCCCGAGACTCAAGAGCTAGTGAACTGGCTTGATCGCGAGGATGCGCGCCTTGTCTCGAGTGATCTTCTGGAGACCGAACTGCGTCGCATGGCTGTCCGGGAAGGTCGGGGCCAGTCGAAAGTGAGCGCACTCTTGGAGGGCGTGTCGTTGGCGGCTCTCGACCGTGCAACGTATCGATCCGCAGGCTTCCTGCCGATGCAGTATCTGCGTGCTCTCGATGCCTTGCATCTGGAGGCTGCCATTCGCCTTGATGCTGATGCTGTCTTGACCTATGACCGTCGGCTTGGGGAAGCGGCGGAGACGGCTGGGCTCGGTGTCATCTCCCCGGGTGCCGTTGGGTGATCCGAGTGAACGGATTCGTGGTCCGCGCGCGTTCATTCGTTGCGGCGAACTATCCGCAGGCAGATGCGGCATTCCTCGGGGCAGTGCGGCCACTGGACATGCGACTGCATCTTCGGATATTGCTGGGCCAGTGCACTGCGGTCTGGCGTTTGACAAAGCCTGCCGCCTAACCTTGACACGGCCAATGTGTCGATAGAAGCGCAAGATTTCGACGTATTCTTCTGATGTGGCGATGACGGCTTCGACGTCTGGGGCCACGAACTGCGGGAGACGGAGCCGATCGAGCTGATTTTCGACGAGGGAGACGAGTAAGGGGTCAGAAGTGCGCCGCGTCACAGCTCGTCCAAGCAGGTAGGCGTAGCGTCGCCGCGAGCCCACCTCCATCGCGCGGCGTGAGCTCCAACGAACCGCCGTGGGCCTTCGCAATGGCGTCGACGAGTGCCAGACCCAGACCGTGGCCGGCACCTGCGGTCCGCTGGGACCGGGCGAAAGGCTCGACCCAGGTACGGATCTCGGCCGTGTCCAAGGCAGGGCCACCGGATTCCACGACGATCTCCGCATGCTGGCCCACCTTGGTCAGGGTCAACGACGCGTCCTCACCGTGGGTGATCCCATTGCGCACCAAATTCTCCACCGCCTGGCGCACCAGGGCCGGGGAGGCAGTGACCGTGACCGGCTCGGCTGCCACCGGCACGCCCTGCCCGCGCGTGATGTCACGGCACAGCGCAGCCAAATTCATCTCCTGTCTGTCGCGGACGTCCACGTTCGCCAGCTGCAGCAACGCGGTTATGGTCTCCGCGGCCCGCGCGTTCACCTCGCGAATCCGGCCCAAGGTCTCCCGCAGCGGCACGTCGTCGCCGCCGGCCAGCGCCACATCTGCCATCGTCTGAATCGTCGCGATCGGCGTCTTCAGCTCGTGAGAGGCATTCGACGCGAAACGGCGTTGCCGCTCGAGGGCATCCGCCAGCTCGTCGAGCATCGCATTGAGCGCAGCCGCCAGTTCACCCACCTCATCCGCGGGCCCCTCGTGGCTGATCCGAGCGCTCAGGTCACCGCGGGTCACGGTCGCAGCGTCGTGTGCGATCTCCCGCAGCGGTTTGATCACCAGACCGGCCACGAACCAACCGATCAGTCCGGCGACTGCGGTCAGCAGCGCCAGAGCAGCCGCGGAAGCCAGCAGCACGCGGCGCAGAATCTCATCGGTGATCGGCACTGCCCCGTCAATCACCAGGCCGTCATCCGGGGTGGGGATCTGGGCCAGAAACGGCACCGGGGTGAGCTTCAAATAGGCGTACACCAGCCCGATCAGCGCCAGGCCCACGCCCAGGGTGGTGGCCACGAACATCACCGTGATGCGCGCGCGCAGACTCAGTTTCACCGCGGCACCTCTGCCACGTAGTAACCAGAGCCTGCCACGGTGTGCACGATGCGCGGTTCGCCCAGCTTCTTGCGCAGGTGTGAGACCGTCACGCGCGGGGAGTTCGTGAAGGGGTCGGCGTTCTCATCCCAGGCCTCCGCGAGCAGGTCCTCCGTGGAGATCACCGCGCCGGCTGCCCCCATGAGCACTTCCAGTACCGCGAACTCCTTCGGGCTGAGTGAAACGTGTGCACCGCCTCGGGTGACCTCCCGGCGGGAGGTGTCCAGTCGTACGTTGCCGCAGCGGTAGATCTCGCCGCGCACCGGCAGGTTGCGCTTGGCCAGCGCGGCAACCCGCGCGATCAGCTCCGGGAGCTCGAAAGGCTTGGGAAGGTAGTCGTCCGCGCCGAGGTCGAAGCCCGTCAGCCGGTCGTCGAGCGTCCCCGAGGCGGTCAACATGATCACCCTCGTGGCCGGGTGGGTATCGACGACCCAGCGGCAGATGTCGTCGCCGTGGATGCCCGGCAGGTCCCGGTCCAGCACGAGGACATCGGGGCGGATCTCGTTGATGAGCGAGCGCGCAGCCGCACCGTCATAGGCCGCGTCAGCTTCCATGTTCGCGCCGTTCAGCGCGGTGCAGATGGCATCGGCCAGGTAGCTTTCGTCATCGACGACGAGAACACGGATCGTCATGGCATCGAGCGTAACTGCCTGCCTGTCGCGACGACGGCTCTTCGTACGTTTACGCTCTCGCAACATCGGGGTGCGTAGCGTCCTGGCCGTGCAGAACCGAAACGTTGGTGTCGACGTTGCGCGGGCCGTGGCGCTCGTCGGCATGATGACCGCGCACCTGACCTTCCTTGACGGCTTGGCCGTACAGGTGCTCTACGGCTTCCCGGCCGCGCTCTTCGCATTCATCTCCGGGGTGTCGATGGGCTACATGCGGGCGCGCCCCGCCCAGTTCATCGTGCGCGGGCTGTGCCTGATCGGCATGCACTTCGCACTCGCCCCGTTCGCCGGGCAAGTGTTTGTGGTGCTCGGCACCATCGGACTCTGCATGGCGTTGCTCGCCTGGGCACCGCGCTGGAGCTCGCCGGTGCTCCTGTGGCTGGCCTGTGTCCTGGCCTTCGGCTCGGCGGTGCTGGCCTCCGGATCAGTGGTGCTGATTGCCGCGTTCTGGCCTTACTCGCCAGTGATGTGGGCGACGCTGATGGTCGCCGGAATGCTGTTCCAAAGGCACATGGTCGCCCCCAGGCGCCTCGTTCTCGGCTTCGTGGTCGGGATGGGGTTATTCGTCGTGAATCTTGCGTTGCGCTGGTACATCCAGCTGCCGGGGTTCTTTGACGCCAACGGCCACACCGGAGGCCTTGGCGATGTCGTGGGCAGCATCGGGGCGTCGGTGGGTATGTGCTCGCTGTGCTGCCTGCTGCAGCGCTGGTTCGGCTGGCTCGCGCCACTGGGTCGCATGCCACTGACCGTGTACTGCCTCCATGTGCTCACAGCCGATTGGCTCGCGCCGACATGGTTCGGCATCTGGGTCAGCCTGGCCGGCGCCATCGTCATCTCTTTTGTCTGGCTTGCGGTGTTTGCGCGTGGCCCCGTCGAAACGCTGCTTCGCCGCATCATCGCGGTCGTTGGAAAGGAAGAGAATGAAGAAGTTCGCCGTTAGCTCCGTCGCCGGAGTGATCGCAGCAGTCACGCTCAGCGCTGGGCCTGCTTATGCACTGCAGAGCACAACCTTCGCGGAGGACACCGAGGAAGCCAAGCCGGTTGTCTCCGTGCGTGTCGATGACTCCGACCCGGATGACGGAGTGTGCACCGGAACCGCGATTGATCCCCACTGGGTGATCACCGCCCGCCACTGCGTTGATGCCGCGGCCAAGCCAGGGGGCTCCGTGCGAATCGGCCAGGGGGATCAGCAGCAGGTGTACCAGGTCGATCGCCACGAGATCGCCCCTCGTGGGGATATCGCCCTGCTGCACACCGAGCAGGAGATGGCCCTGGAGCAATTCGCCGAGGTGGCAGACGAGGTGCCCACCGGGGATGTGAATATTTACGGCTGGTCCTCCGACGGTTCGGGTGGCTCCACCAAGCTGCCCTCTGCCCGTGCCGAGATCCGTGGGGAGTCGCCGCTTGCACTCTTCGATGCACCCAAGGCCCTTGAGGTCGCACTGAAGGGCGGCGCACGCATTCAGCCGGGCGATTCCGGGGGTGCGATCTTTGCCGACGGCAAGGTCGCCGCCATCATGTCCGCCGGGCTCTTCGAAGACCCGGACAATCCGACCGAGGAGGAGATGACCTCCAATGCCGCTGTCGCAGTGGCGCCGGTGGCCGATCAGTTTGACTGGATCCGCGGGGTTATTGGCGGAACTGATGCGACGGAGACCGGGGAGGCATCCGAACAAGGCGATGCTGCGGCCGAGGCGCCCTCCGAAGGCTCTGCGGGGATCTGGGGCACCGTGGGCATTGGTGCGGGCGTGGTCGTCCTGGCAGCAGCCGGGGTGTGGTTGCTGCTGCGCCGCCGCGCCGCCTAGCTGCTCTGACCACGGAGGTTGGGTACGTGGGGGCCGGGCCGAAGGAGGCCCGTCGTTGGACGATCAGGCCGGCCCCGGAGCGCTTCCGGGGCCGGCCGTTGTGCGCCACCGGTGATGGCGTTCGCCGGGAAGGAGGTGGGTCTTCACGGTCTGTCGCGGATCGCCGGCTCAGTCCTCCTCGTGTCGCGTGTACCCGTAGGTGTCGGTCTGGGTCTCGTTGATCCAGATCTCAGCCTCCTGGCGGGGATCGTCGGGGTGTTCCACGCGCAGGGTCCGGCCGTAGGCCTCATCCACCAGGGCCACACGGAACCCGGCCCCCTCCAGCGGCTCCTTCAAGGACCCCACATCCGCGGCCTCAAAGGCCATCACCGTGGACTCCTCTCGGCCGATGTGGACGCCCACGATCCCGTCGCCGACCAGGTCCGCCCAGTCGCCGCTGTCCGAGGTGAGCCGCCTCTGCAGCCCCTGGCCCGCGAGTATCTGTGCGGTCTTCTCGACTTGCGGCGTGCACAGCAGTGGGGCCACCTGCACGGCGCCGCTCTTCACCGGCAGCTCGCCTCGGACCTCCTCGAGGCCGAACTCCACGCCGGGGGAGTCTCCGGAGGCGACCGAGAGCCGACCGCCGGCGAACTCGGCCAGGTGAGTGCCGTCGTCGTGCGTGGACACCGAGGCGCCGAGCGCCTTCAGCAGGGCGATCCACCGCTCCGGGTTCGGGGTGGTGATGACGGGGTGCACGATCATGACTGCTCCTTCTCCAGGTACTGGGTCAGCGCCTTCTCCACGAGCGCGGACAGGCTGGTGTTCTCATCCACGGCGCGGTGCTTCACCCGGGTGACGAGCTCGCGCGGCAGATAGACGTTGAACTGGGACTTCTCGGTCATGGGTAGGATGCTAGCACTCTAGGTGATGGGGTGGGCGCGCAGGCCAGTCGATAGAATCTGCCCCATGCGCGTACTTGTCACCGGTGGCGCCGGATTCCTTGGCTCCCACACCGTCAGTGTCCTGCTCGACGCCGGTCACGATGTCCTCGTGCTCGACAGCCCGGTCTCGAGCACGATTGTTCCCCTGGAGCGAGTGGCGGAGCTGGCTGGTGTGACGTTCGGAGGACCGCGCCTCAGGTTTCACAGAGCCGACGTACGTGAGCCCGTGTCCTACAGGGAGGCCGTGCTGGAATTCGGCCCGGATGCCGTCGTCCACTTCGCCGGACTGAAATCGCCTACGGAGTCACTTGCCGATCCAGCGTCGTATTACATGGTGAACGTTGCCGGTACCGCCGCCGTCGCCCAGGTCGCTAATGCAGCAGGTGTGCGCGCCTTCCTCTTCTCCTCCTCCGCCACGGTGTACGGGGATGAAGCGCCGGTGCCGGTGGGGGAGGATGCCGCTGTCGCGCCGGTCACGCCCTATGGGCACTCCAAGCTCATGGCGGAGCAGGTGCTCCGGGACATGCACGAGGCGGAGCGTCGTATGGGGGTGGCAGTGCTGCGCTACTTCAACCCCGTCGGCGCGCATCCCTCCGGTCGTCTCGGGGAGGACCCGCAGGGCGTTCCCGCCAACCTGATGCCGTTCGTGGCGCGAGTCGCCGGCGGGCGATACGAGAAACTGAACGTCTTCGGCGCCGACTTCGCCACGCGTGACGGCAGCGCCGTGCGGGACTTCATCCACGTCATGGACCTGGCCGAGGCCCACGTGGCCACCCTTGAATGGATGGTGGCCAGGCCCGGGGAAGAGGTCGGGGTGCGAGTCTGGAACATCGGCCGCGGCGAAGGGGTGACGGTCTTCGAGATGATTCAGGCGTTCGAACGCGTCACCGGTCGCCCGGTGCCGTTCCAGGTCGTCGAGCGCCGACCCGGTGACATCGCTGCGTCATGCGCGTCTGTGGATGCCATCGCTGAGACCGTGGGGTGGCGGGCTTGCCGTGACACCGACGCCATGGTGCGCGATCTCTGGGCATGGCAACAGGCCAATCCATCGGGCTACGCGGGGGACTCTCACTGACGCAGAGACGCCCCACGGAGCCGCGCGGCCGTTCGCTGTGGGGAACGTCAGTCCTGGGCCATGTGCTCCAGCGCGGGCGCGATGACGTCCATCGCCGCATCGATCTGCCGTGCGGCAGTCGCCATGGCCTCTGGGCCCCGCTTGTAGGGGTACTGCACCGCGTCCGCCGGGTCGGTGGAGCGGTGCGACCACATCGGCGACCGTCTTCCTCGGCGTGGCACCGGGTCCCCGGGACCCGGTGCCACGACGTCCTGGGTGTCAGCCGCCCAGGCGGTAGTGGCGCTCGAGCGGCGTGCCGTTGACGGCGCGGTCGCCGAGCAGCCGGGCGCGGTAGATCAGCGGGTTGTGGCTGGCGAGCACCCGCGCATTGCGCCAGTGCCGGTCCAGCCCCCGCGTGCGCAGCGTCGCGGAGGCCCCGCCCACCTCGAACAGGCGGGTCGCCGCGTCGAGGGCGGTCCGGGCGATCACCTGCTGGGCCGCGTAGACGGCGGTGTACACCGCGTCCACCTCGGCCTCGGCCAGGGGCGCGCCCGCGGCCTCGGCCCGCAGCGCCCGGTCCAGGGGCCCGACGACGGCGTCGAGCGCCGCCTGCGCCCCGAACGCGGCGGCCTCCAGCTCGCCCACCACCTGCAGCACCTGCGGATCGTCACCGGGCCGCGGGGCTGCACCGTGGGAGAAGCCGCGCGTGCGCCCGGCCACATAGGCCGCCGCGTCGCGCACCACGGCGCGGGCGATGCCCGTCAGGCCCGCCAGGTGGACGAACTGGAAGATCGCCTGCGAGGCGAAGATGGACGAGCCGTCGTCCAGGGACTGGCCCACCGGCGTGAGCTCGTCCGGATCCACCACCACGTCGGTGAACTCCGTGGTTCCCGAGGCGGACAGCCGCTGGCCGAATCCGTCCCAGTCGTCGTGCAGGGTCACTCCGGGGGCGTCCGAGCGCACGGTCGCCGCGCGCTCGGCGCCGTCCTCGTCCTCGACGACGACGATCGTCCAGTCCGCGTACAGCGTCCCGGTGGAATAGGCCTTGCGACCGTTGACCACCGCCGAGCCGTCCGGACGCGTCGTCAGGCGGGTCTCGTAGTGGCCGGTGCGGTTGCCGATCTCCGTGGTCCCGTTTGCGACCGTCTCACCCGTGACGAAGCGGTGCAGCCACCGCTCGCGGCGGGCACCGGCCGGCGAGCCGAGCACCGTCTCCACGTTCACCACGTGCACTCGCAGGGCCTGCAGCACGTTCGAGTCGGCCTCGGCGAGCTCCACGTACAGGCGTGCGGCCTCCGGGAACGTCAGCCCGGCCCCGCCCGCGTCCTCGGGCACGCGCAGCCCCGGGAAGCCGGCGGCGGCGAGGCGGTCCGTGGCCTCGCGATCGGTCACGCGTTCGCGGTCCCGCTCGGCGGCGGTCTCGGCGAGCCAGGCGAACACGGGCGCCAACCGTGCGCGGGCGGCGAGGAACTGGGGCCGGTCGGCCGGGTGCGCGGTGGTCGGCACCCCCGCGTCGGTGGTCCCGGCGTCGGCGGGACGGGTGGTCGTGTCGGTGCGGTCGAGGACGGGAGTGGTCATGGGCGGTCCTTCCGTGGGTGGGTGGGCCGACCGTAGGCATCCGGGCCGGGCCCGTCCCAGCCCGCCGACGGGTGGCGTCACGCGCCGGTTCCCGCCGCTGGCCGACGGAGTCGGCACCGCCGGCATGACGGGCACCGGCGGCAGGTCCGTCACAGCGGGTCACCCGGGCCTCGCCGCACCTGCGGAGCGCACCGGCAGGTTCCGGATGGCGGCGGGTCCGCCCTTGTGACGCGCTGACCGGACCTCCGCTGGACTCGCGGCGGCCCCGCCGCGTGGGATGGGCTCACCACCCATCCAGAGCGGCCGAGAGATCTGGCTCGACGACGCCGCAGCAACCAGCCCGCCGACCCCGGACTCACGGGAACGGCAGGCCCGGTGCTACCGCCAGGAACGATGGAGGAGAGCAGATGCCCCGTCATGCCACACAACAAGTCCACGCCGGCTACGAGCCCGCCGCGCCCCACCGGCCGGTCGTCCCGCCCATCCACCAGACCACGGCGTTCCGTTTCCCGGACCACGCCACGGCGGCATCGATGTTCCGGCTCGAGACCCCCGGCTTCACCTACAGCCGTACGGGCAACCCGACCGTCGCGGTGTTCGAGAACCGCCTCGCCGCGCTGGAGGGCGGCATCGGCGCGATCGCCACGGCCACCGGCCAGGCCGCCGTCGCGCTGTCCCTGCTGGCGCTGCTGCAGGGCGGCAAGCACCTGGTCGCCTCCAGCCGGCTGTACGGGGGCACCGTCGACCTGCTGACGGACACGTTCGCGGACTTCGGCATCGAGGTCACCTTCGCGGACCCGGCGGACCCGCCCGCGTGGGCCGCCGCGGTCCGGCCCGACACCCGCGCGTTCTTCCTCGAGGCCATCACCAACCCGCTCGCCACCCTCCCGGACCTGCCCGCGCTCGGGGACCTCGCCCACGCGGCCGGCGTGCCCGTGGTGGTGGACAGCACCCTCGCGACGCCGGCCCTCTACCGGCCGCTGGAGCACGGCGCCGACGTCGTCGTGCACTCGGCCACCAAGTTCCTCGGCGGGCACGGCGCGGTGCTCGGCGGCGCGATCGTGGACGGCGGCACGTTCGACTACGGCGCGGCGCCCGACCGGTGGCCGCAGCTGGCCCGGCCCAAGGCCCGCTACGGCGGTCAGACTCTGGTCGAGCGGCACGGACGCGGCGCCTACCTGACGCTGGCCCGCAGCAAGTTCCTGCACGACCTCGGCCCCACCCTCGCCCCCGCGAGCGCGGCGCAGTTCATCCAGGGGCTCGAGACGCTCGACCTGCGTGTGGCCCGCCACACCGCCACCGCCCTGGCCGTGGCCGAACACCTGGCCGGGCACCCCGCCGTCGCGCGGGTGCACCACCCCGGCGTGGCCGGGCATCCCAGCGCTGCGCTGGCCGCCCGCGACTTCCCGGACGGCGTCGGCTCGGTGTTCTCCTTCGACCTGGCCTGCGGCCCCGAGACGGTGGCTCCGTTCCTCGACGCGCTCGAGCTGTTCCAACTGGTGGTCAACGTCGGCGACGCCCGGTCCCTCGTCTCCCACCCGGCGACCATGACGCACTGTCGCCTGACGCGGCAGCAGCGCGAGGCCGCCGGGATCGCCGAGACCACCGTCCGGCTCTCCATCGGGCTGGAGTGTCCCGACGACCTGATCGCAGACCTGGACCGTGCCCTGGCCGCGGTGTCCGCCGCCGGGCCGGCCGTCCCCGCCACCACGCCCGCCGTCCCCGAGGCCACCGCCGTCACCCAGGAGGTGCGCTGAGATGACCGCCGTCCACCACACCACCCGCTCCGTCTCCCGTCCCGCCGTCCGCGGCTTCACCACCACCGCCGTGCACGCCGGCCAGGAGCCCGACCCGCTGACCGGCGCCGTGGTGCCGCCGATCTACCAGACCAGCACCTTCGTGCAGGATGGCATCAACGTGCTGCGCGCCGGGCACGAGTACAGCCGCGGCTCCAACCCGACCCGGAACGGCTTCGAGACCCAGCTCGCCGCCCTCGAGCACGGCGACCGGGCGTTCGCGTTCGCCTCCGGGCTCGCCGCCGAGGACGCCCTCCTGCGGGCCGTGCTGCGCCCCGGCGACCACATCGTGCTGGGCGGCGACGGCTACGGCGGCACCCACCGCCTCATCACCACCGTCCTCGAGCCGTGGGGCGTGTCCAACACCCCCGTGGACATCACCGACCCCACGGCGGTCGCCGCCGCCGTCCGCCCCGGCCGCACCGCGCTGCTGTGGGTGGAGACGCCGTCCAACCCGCTGCTCGGCATCGCGGACCTGGCCGCCTGGGCGCAGATCGCCCACGACGCCGGCGCGCTGCTGGTCGTGGACAACACGTTCGCCTCGCCCTACCTCCAGCGGCCCCTCGACCTCGGCGCGGACGTGGTGGTGCACTCCAC